>JBBQTX010000105.1:0-6891 GCA_038234475.1 Caulobacterales bacterium
ATCGATCCGCCCAGCATCAGCAGGGTGTCACGGGTCGCCCGGACGATCTCGGGCCAATCCACATTACTGGCGACGTTGGCGAAAAAGGAGTCCATCAGCCGGCCGTTCCCACGTTCTCCACGACGACGCCCCGCGCGGTCAGCTGCGCCACCGCCGCCTCGGCGTCGCCGCCGGTGAAGGCCACGACCAGCTGGCCGTAGGGCTCGCCCCGGATGCGGCTGATCCGCCCCGACAGGATCGAATAGTCCACGCCCACCGACCGCGCGACGCGGCTCAGTTCGGGCTCATAGGTGGAGCCGCCGCGAAAGGTCAGCCTGGCCAGCCGTCCGCCGGGCGGCACGTCGGCGGTCTCGAACACTTCCTCGCCCTCCGCCAGCATGGCCTGGGTCGCGGCGTGCTGCGGATGCAGGAAGACATCGGCCGTCGCCCCCGCCTCCACCACCCGCCCGTCCTTCAGCACGGCCACCCGATCTCAGACGCGGCGCACCACCTCCATCTGGTGGGTGATCAGCACGATGGTCAGGCCGAGCTCGCGGTTCAGCCCGTCGAGCAGGTTCAGGATGTCGTCTGTGGTCTCGGGGTCCAGCGCGCTGGTCGCCTCGTCGCACAGCAGCACGCCGGGCTCGCAGGCCAGGGCTCGGGCAATGCCGACCCGCTGCTTTTGTCCGCCCGACAGTTGCGCCGGATATTTGCGCGCGTGTTCCGCCAAGCCCAGCCGTTCAAGCAGATCCGCCACCCGCCGGTCGATGTCCGCTGCGGGCCGCCCCTCCAGCCGCAGCGGAAAGGCCACATTCTCGGCGATGGTCCTCGAGTTCAGCAGGTTGAAATGCTGGAAGATCATGCCGATCCTCCGCCGGGCCGCCCGCAGTTTGGCCGGCGACAGCTTCATCATCTCGCGCCCGTCGACAGTCACCCGTCCGGCGTCGGGTCGTTCCAGCAGATTGATCGTCCGGATCAGGGTCGACTTGCCCGCGCCGGATCGGCCGACCACGCCGAACACCTGACCAGCCGCGACGTCGAGGTCGATCCCGTCCAGCGCCACGCGCTCGCCCGCCGCGCTGTGAAAGCGCTTCGTCACCCCCTCCAGCCGGATCATCAGTCGGCGTCCAGCGCCTTTGCGGGGATGATGGTGACGCTCTCGCCGCAGCCGCAGGCGTCGGTCTGGTTTGGATTGCGGAACACGAATTTCGACGCCAGCTTCGTCGTCTCATAGTCGATCTCGGACCCGATCAGGAACAGGATCGCCTTGGGGTCGATCAGGATGGTCACGCCCTTGTCCTCGACCACCTCGTCCAGCGGCTCGACCGCCTCCGCATAGGCGAAGGTGTATTCCTGCCCCGCGCAGCCGCCGTTCTTCACCCCGACGCGCAGGGCGACATAGGGTTTGTCTGCCCCGTCTTTCCGGGGCTTGGCCATGATGTCGCGCACGCGCTCGGCCGCCGCGTCGGTCAGGCTGACGGCCTTGGGGCGCGGGCGGCGCGGACGGGTCGTGGTCTGAAGCTCGGTCATGCGCTCACTCAGAACATGTTCAGGGCCAGCTTGGCCTCGTCGCTCATCTTGGACGGGTCCCACGGCGGATCGAAGGTCAGATCGGCGGTGGCGGACTTGATACCCCCGACCGTCATCACCGCCTGTTCGACCCAGATCGGCATTTCGCCGGCCACGGGACAGCCGGGGGCGGTCAGGGTCATCTCGATCCGGGCGTCGAACTCATCCGACAGGTCGACCTTGTAGATCAGCCCCAGCTCATAGATGTCGACCGGGATTTCAGGGTCGAACACCGTCTTCAGGGCGGTGATGATCTCGTCCGTCAGCCGGTCCAGCTCGGGCTGCGAAATTGCGCCCGCCGCCACCGCCGCAGCGCGGCCACCGTCATTTGAAATCGGGGTCGTCGGGTCGGTCATGCGAAGAACTCACGGGCCTTGATCAGGGCATCGACGAAGACGTCGGCGTCCTCTGTGGTGTTATATAGGGCGAAGCTGGCGCGCGCGCTCGACGTCACGCCAAACCTTTTCGACAGCGGCTCGGCACAGTGCAGGCCGGCGCGCACGGCGACGCCGTAGCGGTCCATCACCTGGGCAATGTCGTGGGCGTGGGCACCGTCGACGGTGAAGGTCATGATCGCGCCCTTCCCCTGCGCCGTGCCGATTTCGCGGAACCAGTTCAGTCCGGCCAGCCTCTGGCGGGCGTGTTCGTAAACCGCCTGCTCATGCGCCGCGACCGCGCCATGGTCGAACCCGGTCATCCAGTCGATCGCGACGCCCAGGCCGATGACCTCCAGAATGGGCGGCGTCCCGGCCTCGAACCGGTGCGGGACCGGCGCATAGGTGACCCGGTCCTCTTCCACGGTGGCGATCATCTCGCCCCCGCCCTGATACGGCGGCAGGGCCTCCAGCGCCTCGCGCTTCCCGTACAGCCCGCCGATGCCGGTCGGCCCGTACAGCTTGTGGCCGGTGAAGACGTAGAAATCGGCATCGAGCGCCTGGACGTCCGGCGCGCAGTGCACCGCCCCCTGGCACCCGTCGACCAGCACCAGAGCCCCCGCCGCGTGGGCGAGGTCGGCGATGGCGCGAACGTCGTTGATGGTGCCCAGCACATTGGACATGTGGGTCACCGCCACCAGCCGCGTCCTCGGCCCGATCAGCGCCGCCAGCGCCGCCATGTCCAGCGCGCCGTCGTCCAGCACCGGGGCCCATCTCAGCACCGCGCCCCGGGCCTCGCGCAGCATGTGCCAGGGCACGATATTGGCGTGATGCTCCATCTGGGTGACGATGATCTCGTCGCCGGGCTGGATCGACTGACCGATCCCCGCCGCCACCAGATTGATCGCCTCGGTCCCGCCCTTGGTCCAGACGATCTGGTCGGCGCTCTCGGCATTCAGGAACCGCGCTACGGTCTCACGGGCCGCCTCGAAGGCCTCGGTCGTCTCATTGGCCATCGTATGCAGGCCGCGGTGGACGTTGGCGTAGCTGCCCTCCATCGCCGCCGTCATGGCCTCGATCACCGCCCGCGGCTTCTGCGCCGAGGCGGCCGAGTCAAGATAGACCAGCGGCTTGCCGTTCACCCGCCGCGACAGGATCGGGAACAGCGCGCGCGCGGCATAGGGGTCGAATCCTCCCCCATCGGGGGTGGGGGACCGCGTCTTCGCGGTGGAGGGGGCCTGACCCATAGCCAGCGTCAGGGGCGAGCCCCCACCACCGCCCTTGGAGCGGTCGCCCTCCCCCGATAGGGCAGGATTTCTCACAACCGAGCCGTCAGCCATTCCCGCACCACCTCTCTCGCGCCGTCATGTTCGATCCGATCGACGACCTCGATCAGGAAAGCCTGCGTCAGCAACGCCCGCGCCTCGTCCGCCGGCAGGCCGCGCTGCTGCATGTAGAACAGCGCCGTCTCGTCCAGATTGCCGACCGTATTGCCGTGCGCGCACTGCACGTCGTCGGCATAGATTTCCAGCTCCGGCTTGGCGTCCACCTCGGCCCGTTCGCCCAGGATCAGGGCGTGATGGCCCATCCGCGCGTCGGTGCCGTCGGCCCCGCGCTCGACGATGATCTTGCCCTGGAAGACGCCGCGCGCCGTGTCGCGCACCACCCCCTTGGTCAGTTGCGAGGTGACGCCGTTCAGGCCCGCGTGTGAGACCACGCTGGTCAGGTCGGCGTGCCGCGCCCCGTCCAGCAGGTACAGGCCGTCGATCCGGACCTCCGCGCCCTCGCCGGGATGGGCCAGCCGCGTCTCGTGCCGTTGCAACTTCGCGCCCGTGGTCAGCACCGTCTGGGCGAAATGCGAGCCTTTGCCCATCTTCACTTCGGCGACCGAAACCGATACTGCGTCCGCCGCATCGTCCTCGATCACCACCCGGTGCAGTCGCGCCCCGGTTCCGAGGCTGATGGCCAGCGCGACATTGGACACATAGGCCGCCGCCTGACCCTCGTAGCTTTCCAGCAGCAGCAGCGACGCCCCCGCCCCGACCTCGACCGTCACCCGGGCCTGATGCCCCGCACCGTCCGCTGTCGAGACGAAACGCAGGCGCGCGACCTGCTCGCCCGGCCCATCCGCGACCACACCCGCGAAACCGACGCAACGGCCGTTGACCACCGCCCACTCATCCCCGCCCAGCGCCGCAAACGGGCCGCCCGGCGCGACCTCGGCGTGCGGCGACACCGGCGGCGTCTCGCGCAAGGCCCGGTGAAGGTCGGTATATTTCCACGCCTCAACCCGGCGGGTCGGGAAGGAGGAAACGTCCTTCAGATCGATGCGGACCGGCGCGTTCAAGCCGCGACCGGCAGATACTTGTCGTACCCTTCCGCCTCCAGCTTATGCGCCAGTTCCGGGCCACCGGACGCCACGATCCGCCCCCCGGCCAGCACATGCACCTGGTCCGGCCGGATATAGTCCAGTAGCCGCTGATAGTGGGTGATCACCAGCATGGCCCGGTCGGGACGGCGCATTGCATTGACCCCGTCGGCCACGATCCGCAGGGCGTCGATGTCGAGGCCCGAATCCGTCTCGTCGAGGATCAGCAACGACGGCTCCAGCAGGGCCATCTGCAGGATCTCCATCCGCTTCTTCTCGCCGCCCGAGAAGCCGACGTTCAAAGGACGTTTAAGCATGTCGAAATCCATCTTCAGCGCCGCCGCTGCCGCCTTGACCATCTTCAGGAAGGCGGGGGCCGAGACCTCGTCTTCGCCCCGCGCCCGCTTCTGGGCGTTCAGCGCCGTGCGCACGAACGTCAGGGCCGGAACGCCGGGAATCTCGATCGGATACTGGAACGACAGGAACACGCCTTTCGCGGCCCGCTCGGCGGGGTCCAGACCCAGCAGGTCCTCGCCCTTCCACGACACGATCCCCTCGGTCGCCTCATAGCCGGGCCGCCCGGCCACGGCATAGCCCAGCGTCGACTTGCCCGCCCCGTTCGGCCCCATGATGGCGTGCACTTCGCCCGCCGGAACGTCGAGCGTCAGGCCGTTGAGGATGGGTTTGTCGGCGATGGTGACGCGGAGGTTATGGATTGAGAGCATGGTCATTCGGGTTTCGGTTGAACGAGCGCCAGGGCCTGACGCATGTCGAAAAGGGCGGTGACGATCACCTCATCGGGGGCCACCTGATACACGATGATCTTGTGCCAATCGGACAAGGGAAGCTCCTGAAAGCCCGGCCAACGAAGCGAGGCGCTATAGATGTGGAAGCGGATCGAAAGGCGCTTCGCCGCCGCCTTGGATTCATTTCGCGCGCGCCGGGCCAGACGCGAATCCACATCGATCAACTGGTCGATCCAGTTTGCGAGATGGGTCTCCGCTTCCTCGGTCCAGCGAACTCTCATTACCAGCCGTGCTTGGCGTCGAGCTTGGCGAACACTTCGTCATGCGGGACCAACCGTCCGACCTCGATATCGGCCATTGCCCGCGCCATCGACGCCTCTTCCTCCGGTGTCGCGACAGCAGACAAGGCCTGCTGCTCATCAGCGACGCGCTCAGCCGCCGTGGCGATGAACTCGTCTAGCGGCAAACCGACTTCGGCGGCCGCCTTCTTCACGCGATCCGCAGCGTCGGCCTCGAACGATACAGCGATGGTTTCCATGATCATTCCTCCTGACCGTATTTCGCACGCCAGCGCGCGAAGAGTTCTTCCTGATCAATCACGTCACCCCGCTCCATCGCCGCGATCCCTTCCGCGACGAGCGCGTCGGCGTCCTCGGGCAGGATCGGAACATCGCGCACGACCGCGTCCACGTTCATGATTGCACCCCGTTCGGCCCCATGATGACGTGAACCTCGCCCGCCGGAACATCGAGCGTCAGCCCCTTGAGGATCGGCTTGTCGCCGACGGAAACGTGGAGGTTGGAGATGGAGAGCATGGTGTTCAGTCAGTCGATGGTTGTTGGATCGACGGCGCTCAAATCCTGACGCGCGTCGTAGAAGGCGATGATGCGGATGCCGTCGGGCAGTTCGCGATAGACGATGATCTTGCTCCAGTCGGTCGCACTCCATTCGAGCAGACCAGGCCAACGGGAGCGATGACCGCGATAAGGACGCTCGGCCAATCTCGATAGCGTGACCTTGATCTCCGTTTCGGCGCGATCCGAAGCGACCAGGTTGCGCTTATCCAGGTAATCAAGGAAGTCGGAAAAGGCCGTCAGCGCAGGCTCAGACCATTCGTAGTCCCTCACCTTGACCGACGTGCCGCAAGCCGTGCGTCGGCGTCCTGGTGGGACACGATCCGCCCCTCGCGTTCAGCAGCCAGCCCTGCTTCCACGGCCGCGATCTGAGCCGCGGTGAGCGGATCACCCAAGACGTCAGCGCCTTCCAAAAGGACTGCACTCATCAGAGCCTCAGCTGAGGTGCCGCGCTCCTTGGCCTCACTGGCATAGGTCTCCGCCGCATCGTCGTCGATCTGGACGGTGAAGACTTTCATGGCTGTTCTCCTGCGCTCAGAACATAGCACGAAGTCGCCGCATTTGACCCAACGATGGCATGCACCTTGCCCGCCGTAACGTCGAGCGTCAGGCCCTTGAGGATCGGCTTGTCGCCGACGGAGACGTGGAGGTTGGAGATGGAGATGGAGATGGAGAGCATCAGACAATCACGCTGGTATCGACTTCAGACAAAATGTCTTTGGATTGGGCGAGCGCAGCGGAAAGTTCCTCGTATGGAACGTCCCAAGCTTGCCCGCTCCGTCTGGGATAAATTTCGACGGCCAAACCTTCAGGCTCAATCCGCACTTCCGCCAGTTGCTCTTCACCATTCCAAAGTTCGCAGGTGAGGAAATCGCGATCGGGCGGTGAAGCGATCTGCAGCGTGATGTTTTGCACAAAGGTCACCCCACGCTCCCCTCGAGCGAGATCGCCACCAGCTTCTGCGCCTCGACGGCGAACTCCATCGGCAGCTTCTGCATCAC
>JBBQTX010000106.1:0-6862 GCA_038234475.1 Caulobacterales bacterium
GTTCATGCCGTCGCGCAGGGGCGTGACCAGGCAGACCTTTGCGGCGCGATAGATGCCGGCCAGCTGATCCCGGCGGAAGCTGCGGTTCAGATAGCGGATCGGCTGCCAGTCCATGTCGGCGAACTCGCCGTTTATCCGGCCGGCGAGGGCGTCGAGCCGCGCCCGGATGTCCTGATAGGTATCGACATCGTCGCGACTGATCGGCGTCACCTGCACGAGGAAGACATCGCCGCGCATGTCGGGATTGTCCTGAAGGAACTGCTCGTAACCGACCATTCGCTCCTCCAGTCCCTTGGAGTAGTCGAGCCGGTCAACGCCCACCATCATCGAGCGGAAGGCAGCCGAGGCCGCCATACGGTCATAGGTGCGTCTCCCCTCGCGCGAGTTCCGGGCCTCGGCGAACCCCTGGACGTCGATGCCGATAGGGAAGACGCCGATCCGGACCTTGCGTTCGAAGGCCTCCAACCCGCCGTAGCCGGCCAGTTCGCCGCGCGCCTCGGAAATCACATAGTCGCGGAACAGGTCCAGCCATTCGCGGGTCTGAAAGCCGATCAGGTCGTAGTCGAACAGCGACTCCACCAGCCGCCGGTGATGCGGCAGGGTCACCAGCAACTGCCGCACCGGCCATGGTGTGTGCAGGAAGAAGCCGATGCGGTTGCGGACGCCCAGCCGCCGCAGGTCCCTGGCCAGCGGGATCATGTGATAGTCGTGGATCCAGATCACGTCGTCGGGCTGGATCAGGGGCGTCAGGACCTCGGCGAAGCGGGCGTTGGTCCGCTCATAGCCCTCGCCGTAGGACCGTTCGTAGGCCGTCAGATCGACGCGATGGTGAAACAGAGGCCACAGCGTCCTGTTGGCATAGCCGTTGTAGTATTCGTCGACGTCCTGCGCCTCCAGATCGACCAGGGCGACGGTGACGCCGGCACGATCCTCCATCTTCAGCTCGCCGGTGAAATGCTCGACCGTCTCTCCGGACCAGCCGAACCACAGGCCGTCGTATTTCCGCAGCGCGGCCGACAGCGCCATGGCCAGACCGCCCGTCGATCCGGCGGCCGGGTCGCTGGGTGCGGATACGCGGTTGGAGACGACGATAAGGCGGCTCATGGGTAGGTAACGGCTCCACTCTCCCCGCGGTCGCAACGCGATTTCGTGAAGCCGGTCATCGCGCGTCGGTCCACGAACGGCTCAGCAAGACCGCGCAGTTGATGATGCCGACCAGGGAATAGGTCTGCGGATAATTGCCCCACAGCTCCTTGTCGCCCAGCGACAGGTCTTCGGACAGCAGACCCGCGTGGGTGCGACGGCTCAGCATCTCCTCGAAGATTTCGCGCGCCTCGGCGTCGCGGCCGTTCTGGTGCAGGGCCTCGATGAACCAGAAGGTGCAGAAGTTGAACGCCGTCTCGGGCTCGCCGAAATCGTCCGCCTCGATATAGCGGAACAGATACGGACCCTTCTTCAGGTCCCGTTCGATGGCGTCGAAGGTGGCGACCTGACGCGGGTCGCGCGCGTCGAGAAAGCCCAGATCGGTCATCTGCAGCAGCGAGGCGTCCAGCTCGCGATTGCCGAAGCTGGCGGCAAACCGCCCCTCGTCCTCTACGAAGGCCTCCTTTTCGATCCGCTCACGGATGATCTTGGCTCGCTCGCTCCAGAACGTCGTCCGATCCTCCAACCCCATGTGATCTGCGGCCTTGGCCAGTCGGTCGCAGGCGGCCCAGCACATGACCGAGGAATAGGTGTGGACCCGCGCGATGGTGCGGAACTCCCACAGGCCGGCATCGACCTGGTCGTGCATGGCGAAGGCGCGGTCGCCGACCTTTTCCAGGGCGTGGAAATCCTCGATCGTGCCGGGGCGCAGCAGACGCTGATCGTAGAAGGCCTGGACCAGCGGCAGGACAATCTGTCCGTATACGTCGTGCTGCAGATGTTCACGCGCCTGATTGCCGATCCGCACCGGCTTCATGCCGCGATAGCCGGCGACCGTTTCGGTGATCCGCTCGTCGATGTCCTCTTCCAGCCCGACGCCATACACCGGCTGGACGTGACCGCCGCCGGACGCGTCGACCAGATTGCGCAGATAGCCGAGATAATTCTCCAGCAGGTCGACCGCGCCCAGCCGATTGAGCGCCCGCACCACATAATAAGCGTCACGGATCCAGCAGTAGCGATAGTCCCAGTTGCGCCCGCTCTCGGGGAATTCGGGCACCGAGGTCGTCATCGCAGCCACGATCGCCCCGGTCTCCTCATAGGCGCAGAGCTTGAGGGTGATGGCGGCACGGATGACCGCTTCCTGATAGTCCAGCGGCAGATACAGGGTGCGCACCCAGTCCTGCCAATAGGCCACGGTGCGGTCCAGCACGGCTGAAACGCCGGGTCCGACGTCCTGGTCATAACCCTCGTCCGGCCCGAAGAAGAAGGCATAGGGCTTCTCCAGCCGGAAGGTCCTCTCGTTCAGTATGTGCGACACGGGGCAGTCGGTCGTCAGACGGAACGTCACGTCCGTACACAGATAACGAATGTGGTTGGAGCCGCTGGTGGATGCCGCCCGGCGCGCGCCCCAGTCCGCGGAAGGGCGCAGGCGCACGGTGATGCGCGGCGATCCCGACAGGGGTCGGACGATCCGCCCGAAGGCCAGCGGACGATAGGTCCGGCTGTGTTTGGGATGCCGCGGCGAAAAATCGATGATCTCGACGGAGGCGCCATCGTCGCCCGTCAGGACCGTTCGCAGCACCGGCGTGTTGCGGACATAGGCCTGCTCGACCTGCGTCTGACCGTCCAGCTGGATGTCCCAATAGCCGTGGTCGGGGTCGGAGCCGTCCATCAGCGCCGAGAACACCGGGTCGCCGTCCACGCGCGGCGCACAGGCCCAGACGTAGCGGCCGTTTCGGTCGATCAGGGCGCTGATCGAACAGTTGCCCACCGGGGCGAGGTCCAGATTCGGCGTCATGGCCGGGCCTCGACGGTCTCCAGCCAGGTCAGCACCTCATCGACGTCGCGAAGGCCATAGCGCGCCGCCGTCGCGCGAGGCGGGCCGACCAGAACGCCGAATCCGCCCAGGGCCGTGGCCGCCTCGAAGGCGTGTTCGTCTGTCAGGTCGTCGCCGACCATGACCGGGACCGCGCCGGCGAAGGGCGGCTCGGCCATGAAGGCGGTCAGGGCCGTGCCCTTGTCGGTCCCCGGCGTTTTAAGCTCGACCACCAGCTTGCCACCCTGCAGTGCCAGCCCGGTCTGATCGGCCAAACGCCGGGCCAGCGCCTCGGCGGCCTCAGCTTCGGCCGGCGCGCCGCGATAGTGCAGGCCCGCCGAAACAGCCTTGTCCTCGACGATCAGGCCGGGGCGGCCACGGGCGAAATCCTCGAACGCCGCGACTGCCGTCCTGACAGAAGGCGCCGCTTCGGCGCGGGTCAGGGATCCGTCGGCGCGGCGCCGCTCCAGCCCGTGCACGCCGGAAGCCGGTGCCACGCTCGCCTCCGAAATGCGGTCAATTTCGGCGATGGTGCGGCCACTGAGGATCGCGACCCGCCCCGGAAACCGCTCGCTCAGGGCTTTCAGCACAGCGGTCCGACGCCCGTCCGGCACGACGGCTTCGGGCGTCGGTGCCAGCGGAGCCAGCACCCCGTCCATATCCAGGAACAGGGCGGGCCGCCTCAGACCCCGAGGCGGCGCAGGCAGACACGCCGCGGTTTTGGTTGCTGCGGAACCGGCGTCGGTGATCAGGTCTGGTATCCCCATGGGCCTCTGAACGCTCCGGCCAAGGTTTGGTTGTCCTGCGGCCGGTCATTCTTCGCAGCGCAGCATGACAGACGCACGGCTCCACCGTTGTGAAACCGGTCCGGATGGGCCAATTCCGGGCGATGAGCGACACCAATCCCCCTGCCCGGCCCGCCGACACCGCCGCCATGACCGCCCGGGCCCGCGAGGTCCTGCAGCTGAACATCGCGGCGCTGCAGGCACTGGAAGGCGGCCTCGACGACGGCATCGCCCGCGCCTGCGACATCGTCCTGTCCCGGCCCGGCTATGTCGTCGTCACCGGCATGGGCAAGTCGGGCCACATCGGCGGCAAGATCGCCGCGACCCTGGCCTCGACCGGCACCAACGCCTTCTTCGTCCATCCGGCGGAGATGAGCCACGGCGACCTCGGCATGCTGCGCAAGGACGTTACGTTGCTGGCCATCTCCAACTCGGGCGAGAGCCGCGAACTGCGCGATCCCCTGCTCTACTGCCAGCGCGAGGGCATACCGGTGATCGGCCTGACCCAGAGGCCGAACAGTTTTCTGGGTCGGCACTCCGCCGTTTGCCTCGCCATGCCGCAGGTCGCCGAGGCCTGCCCGAACGGACTGGCACCGACGACCTCGACCTTGATGACCCTGGCGCTGGGCGACGCGCTCGCCATGGTGCTGATGGACGCGCGGGGCTTCACCGCAGAGGCGTTCGGGCTGCACCATCCCGGCGGCAAGCTGGGCATGAGCCTGCAGAGCGTGCGTGACTGGATGGGCGACCGCCCGCCCGCGCCCGCCACCGTCCCGGCGAGCGCGACCTTCGCCGAGGTCGTGTCCGCCATCACCGAGGGCCGCAAGGGTGCCGTGGCCGTGATCGACGCCGACGGGACCCTGGCCGGAATCGTCACCGACGGCGACATCCGCAGGGCCTTTGCGCGCAATGTCGACGGACTGACGGCGTCCGACATCATGAGCGCCGGACCCAAGGTCATCGGCCCGGACGCGCGCATGAGCGACGTCGTCGACCTGATGACCCAGAACAGGATCGCCAGCCTGCTGGTGGTCGAGGCCGACCGCCCGGTCGCCATCGTCCACATCGCCGAATTGATGCAGGCCGGCTACGTCGGCTGAGGGTCAATAGGCGCGGCGACCGTCGATATTGCCCGGCGGCGCGTAGCGGCAGGCCAGCACCGACCGGTCGCCTCGCGCGGCGATGGCGCACCCCACGTGGGTCGTGCCGCTCCAGACCACCTGGGTGTAGTGGCCGATCGCGGTCCAGTCTCCGGTTCGGCTGACATTCGGGAAGACGCCGTGGCGGTAGTTCGCCTTCTCCGACACCCAGTCGCCGATCATGTCCTCGGGCGTGAAGACCCGACCGCCCCAGCCCATCCACAGGTTCTCGCCGTGGCCATGCAGGATCGGATCGTGCTCGAACCGGCCGGTGGCGATCAGTTGCCGGGCCCAGACATCCGCCTCGGCGGCGAGCGCCGGGTCCCAGACCAGCGGCGGCGATCCGACCCTGGCCCGCTCGATGTTGTGCGCCGCCAGCAGGCGGGCGGGCGCATCTCCAGGCGGGGCGCGGAGACCCATCGGCGCGTCCTGACGTTGGACGACAGAGGCCGCGCAGGCCGGTGCGGTCAAGGCGACGGCAAGGGCGAGAGCGAGGATTGGCGGACAGCGCATGAAGACTCCTTTCAGGGAACAACCACAGCGCAGCGGCCGTGGCACCCTCCCCCAGTCCCTGATCCAAAACCTTGTCTGAATCAGGAACCGTTGTCGCGGCTTCTGCTTTGTTACGCTGTGCGCGCCGGGCGCATCCCGAAAACGGAGCCGATCATGGCTGACAAGACCCTCGAGACCCTGTTCCACGACACGCTCAAAGACATCTATTACGCCGAGCGCAAGATCCTGAAGTCCCTGCCCAAGATGGTTCGGGCGGCCCAGTCGCCCGAGCTCAAGGCGGCCTTCGAAAAACATATTGGCCAGACCGAAGGCCAGATCGAACGCTTGCAGCAGGTGTTCGAGATCATCGGCAAGCCCGCGCGTGGCAAGACCTGCGAAGCCATCGAAGGCATCCTCGCCGAGGGCGACGAAATCGCCGAGGAATACAAGGGCACGGCGGCGCTGGACGCCGGTCTGCTGGCCGCGGCCCAGGCCGTGGAGCACTATGAGATCACCCGCTACGGTACGCTCAAGCGCTGGGCCAATGTGCTCGGCCTCAAGGACGCCGCCAAACTGCTCGACGAGACCCTGCAGGAAGAATCTCAGACCGACACCGACCTGACCGCCATCGCGGACGCGGCGGTCAATGCGGAGGCGATGCAGGCCGCCGCCTGACATCGATCGCGAACCGTGATCAAGCCGGCGGGGAAACATCCCCGCCGGCTTTCGTCTGTCCGGCCTTCGACATCCCGACCTCCCATGCCTTGAGCCACTCTCCCGACGGGTTCATTATCGGGTCCGTCTGTCACGCGACCGGGAGGAGCCTTCTTACTTGACGTTTACGTAAACGTAGGCTTTAGACCGACCACGCCGCATTCGTCCTCATTGGAGACGCACTCACCATGACCGAGGCCTATATCTACGATGCCGTCCGCACCCCGCGCGGCAAGGGCAAGAAGGACGGATCGCTGCACGAGATCACCGGGCTGAGCCTGGCGACCCAGGTGCTAGAGGCGCTGCGGGACCGGAACGACCTCGACACGTCCAAGGTGGACGACGTCATCCTCGGCTGTGTCACCCCCGTGGGCGAGCTCGGTGCCGACATCGCCCGCACGGCGGTGCTGTCGGCGGGCTGGGCCCAGTCGGTGGCCGGGGTGCAGATCAACCGCTTCTGCGCCTCCGGCCTCGAGGCCGTGAACATGGCCGCAGCCAAGGTGAAGTCCGGCGAGGCCGATTTCGCCGTCGGCGGCGGTATCGAGGCCATGAGCCGGGTGCCGATGGGCTCCGACGGCGGCGCCTGGCCGGTCGATCCGTCCTCGGCCTTCCCGACCTATTTCGTGCCGCAGGGCGTCTCGGCCGACATGATCGCCACCAAATACGGCTTCTCCAGAGACGACGTCGACGCCTATTCGATGGAGAGCCACAAACGCTCCTCCAGGGCCTGGGCCGAAGGCCGGTTCTCGAAATCGGTCGTGCCGGTCAAG
>JBBQTX010000107.1:0-6819 GCA_038234475.1 Caulobacterales bacterium
GGAGGAAACCATGGACGGAAACGCTGGCGGACCCAGCCCCCTCAATGATCCGAAGAAGGAAAAGGCCGCGATGCGGTCGCTGCTGGGACGGACCAACCGCGACTGGTGGCCGAACCATCTGGCGGTCGACATCCTGCATCAGCAGGGGCGGACGGGCGACCCGATGGGCGACGGCTTCAACTATGCCCAAGCGTTCAAGACGCTGGACTACGCCGCGGTCAAGCGCGACCTGACCGCCCTGATGACCGACAGCCAGCCCTGGTGGCCGGCGGACTATGGCCACTATGGGCCCTTCTTCATCCGCATGGCGTGGCATTCGGCCGGCACCTATCGCACCGGTGACGGTCGTGGCGGCGCGGGCGCGGGCCAGCAGCGGTTCGCGCCGCTGAACAGCTGGCCGGACAACGGCAACCTCGACAAGGCGCGCCGCCTGCTGTGGCCTATCAAGCAGAAATACGGGGCCAGCCTGTCATGGGCCGACCTGATGATCCTGGCCGGCAATGTCGGAATCGAGAGCATGGGCGGGCCGGTGTTCGGCTTCGGCGGCGGCCGGGCCGACGTGTGGGAGCCCGAGAAGGACGTTTACTGGGGCACCGAGGAACAGTGGGTCGGGTCCGAGGGTAATGAGACCCGCATCCAGCCCGACCGCGAGATGGTGCTGGAAAGCCCGCTGGCGGCGATCCAGATGGGCTTGATCTATGTGAACCCCGAAGGCCCGGGCGGGGTGCCCGAGGCGCTGCAGTCGGCGCGCGACATCCGCGAGACCTTCGCCCGCATGGGCATGAATGACGAGGAGACGGCGGCGCTGACGGCGGGGGGTCACACCTTCGGCAAGGCGCACGGGGCCGGCGACGCCTCCAAGGTCGGGATCAGTCCCGAGGGCGCGGACATCGCCCAGCAGGGCATGGGCTGGATCTCGGGCCATGAGAGCGGCATCGGCGACCACACCATCACCTCGGGCATCGAGGGGCCCTGGACCCCCACGCCGATCACCTGGGACATGACCTATTTCGACATGCTGCTGGACCATGACTACGAACTGGTCCGCAGCCCCGCCGGGGCCAAGCAATGGCAGCCGGTCGGCAATCCGCCGGAGACGCTGGCCCCGGCGGCGCATACGCCCGGCAAGCGGGTGCCGACGATGATGACCACGGCCGACATGGCGTTCAAGGTCGACCCGGAATACCGCAAGATCCTGGAGAAATTCCGGGCTGATCCGGCCTATTTCGGCGACGCCTTCGCTCGCGCCTGGTTCAAACTGTGCCACCGCGACATGGGGCCGAAGGCTCGATACCTTGGGCCTGAGGTCCCGACCGAGGACCTGATCTGGCAGGACCCGATCCCCGCGCCGACGGGACCGGTGATCGGCACCGGCGACATCACCGAGCTGAAGGCGGCGATCGCGGCCTCGGGCCTGTCGGTGGCCGAGCTGGTCACGACCGCCTGGGCCTCGGCGGCAACGTATCGGGGGTCAGACCACCGCGGGGGTGCCAATGGCGGTCGACTGCGACTCAGCCCGCAGAAGGACTGGGAGGTCAATGAGCCGCCGAAGCTGTTCAGGGTGCTCAACGTTTACGAAGGCATCAAGGCCGCGTCCGGCACTTCCGTCTCGATCGCCGATCTGATCGTGCTGGGCGGCTCCGTCGGGATCGAGCAGGCGGCCAGGGCGGCGGGCCATGCCGTCGAGGTGCCGTTCACACCCGGCCGGACCGATGCCTCAGAGGACCAGACCGATGTCGAGGGGTTCGCGGTGCTGGAGCCCCGGGCCGATGGGTTCCGCAACTATCTGCAGGTCCGGTTCAACGTGCCGACGGAAGAACTGCTCGTCGATCGGGCACAGCTGCTGGGGCTGTCAGCGCCGCAGATGACGGTGCTGGTGGGCGGCCTGCGGGTGCTGGGCGCCAACTATCAGGACTCGAAACAGGGTGTGCTGACCGATCGTCCGGGGCAATTGACCAATGACTTCTTCGTCAACCTGCTGGACATGAAGACGGGCTGGAAGAAGGTCGACGGCGAGGGCGACGAGACCTTTGTCGGCACCGACCGGATCACGGGCGAGAGTCTGTGGACCGCGACGCGCACCGACCTGGTGTTCGGTTCCAACTCGCAACTGCGGGCGTTGTCGGAAGTCTACGCCTCGGCCGATGCGGGCGCGAAATTCGTGCGCGATTTCGTGGCCGCCTGGACAAAGGTGATGAACCTCGACCGATTCGACGTCGCCTGACCCGGGTATCCTCCCTGTCGCGTCACGATGGGAAGAAAACAGGGACAGTCGATTGATTTTGCCGTTTCGATAACGAGCACCTATGTCGGTCCGATGCTCCCCACCCTCCGACAGCTGCAGTATCTGAAGCTTCTCGCGGAGCACGCCTCGTTCAGCCGGGCGGCGGAGGCGGCGCACGTCAGCCAGCCGGCGCTGTCGGCGGGCGTACAGGAGCTGGAGCGCATTCTCGGCGCGTCCGTGGTCGAGCGGACGCGTGGCGCCATCCAGCTGACCGCCGTCGGGGCCGAGGCCGTCAGGCGGGCCGAGGACGTTCTGGCGCGCACCGAGGACCTCGTCGAGGCGGCGCGCAATGCCGGAAAGCCGCTGTCCGGCCGGTTCCGGCTGGGAGTCATCCCGACCGTCGCGCCCTTCCTGCTGCCGGCCAAGCTGCCGGGGCTCAAGCGCGACTGGCCGGCGCTGCGCCTGTTTATCCGCGAGGACCTGACCCAGAGGCTGATCGCCGGGTTGAAGGCCGGCCAGCTCGACGCCGCCGTGATCGCCCTTCCTCACGCCACGCCCGGCATCGACTACGCCCACATCGGCGACGATGAAATCCTCGCGGCTGCCCCGGCCGGTCATCCGCTGGCGGGGACCGGCCCCATCCCTGCGGGGTCGCTGAAAGCCGAGGACCTGATCCTGTTGGAGGACGGCCACTGCCTGCGCGATCAGGCCCTGGCCGCCTTTGGCATCGACCCGCCCCGGGGCGACGACGTCTTCGCCGCGACCAGCCTGCATACGCTGGTACAGATGGTGTCGGCCGGTCTGGGGGTCAGTTTCCTGCCGGAGATGGCGGTGCGGGCGGGGCTGGCGGACCTGCCGGGCGTCGTGGTCCGGCCGATCACGGCCAAGGCTCCGCGCCGCGAGATCGTGGTGGCCTGGCGGTCCGGATCGAGTCGGGCGGCGGAGGCGAAATTGCTGGCCGAGGCGCTGACGCTGGATTGAGTCCGGGCTTCATTACGACTCCGTAAGATACGCCGGGCTGCCCCCCTGATAGGGTCCACGCGCCCGCGCGCGTCGGGCCTGCCGGAGTCGTTGCCATGAAGTCCCGCCTGTTTGCCGCCGCCTCGATCTCTGCCCTGTTGCTGGGCCTCGTGGCCTGCGCCTCAACCGGCGCCGTCGCCGCCGACAGGGCGAACGCAGGCATGGAAGCCGCCCCGGCAAGCGCGACCGCCGGTGACATCGTCGTGCCGCCGCTGGGCTTCGTCAGGCGGACCCTGCCCAACGGTTTGGACGTCTATTCCGCGCGCGACACCTCGACCTCGAACGTGACGGTCCAGGTCTGGTACCGCGTCGGCTCCAAGGATGATCCCCAGGCCCGGTCCGGCTTCGCCCACCTGTTCGAACATCTGATGTTCAAGGCGACCAAGGATTTCCCGGACGAGACCTTCGACCGTCTGACCGAGGACGTCGGTGGCAACAACAACGCCTTCACCAGTGACGACGTCACCGCCTATTTCCAGACCATCCCCGCCAGTCATCTGGAGCGGCTGATCTTCGCCGAGGCCAGCCGTCTGGGCTCGCTGGTGGTCAATCAGGACGTGTTCGAAAGCGAGCGCGATGTGGTCAAGGAAGAGTACCGGCAAGGCGTGCTGGCCCAGCCCTATGGCCGGCTGTTCAGCCTGTTCGTGCCCGCCACCGTCTATCAGGACAGCCCCTATCGCCGCTCGACCATCGGCTCGATCGAGGACCTGGATGCCGCGACCATCGAGGACGTGCGCCGGTTCCACGCCACCTATTACCGGCCCGACAACGCCTTCCTGATCGTGGCCGGGAATTTCGATCAGGCGCAGCTGGACGGCTGGGTCGATCAGTATCTGGCCCCCCTGCCCAATCCCGACCGGCCTCTGCCCGCCAACAATGTCGTCGAGCCCGAACCGACCGGCCCGCGCGAGGTCACTTTCCACGCGCCGAACGTGCCGTTGCCGGCGGTCGTCCTGGCCTGGCCGACCGTGGCCTATCTCGACGCCGACCGCATCGCCCTGACCGTGCTGGACGGCGTCCTGTCGACCGGCGAGAGCTCGCGGCTCTATCGCTCGCTGGTCTATGAGCAGCAGCTTGCCGCCCAGGCCTCCTCCAGCCCCCGCTTTGCCCAGCAAGCCGGCTTCATGTCCGCCTATGCCATCATGGCCGGAGGCAAGACCCCCGAGGAGGGCATCGCCGCCCTGCGCGCCGAGGTCGCCCGCTTCCGTGACGAGCCGGTCACCGACGCCGAACTGGCCGAGGCCAAGAACGAGCTGGTGGCCGATGCCCTGCGCAGCCGCGAGACCGTCGATGATCGCGCCAATGTCCTGGGCTTCGCCCTGATCAACACCAATGACGCCTCGGTCGCCGACCGCGAGATCGCCGAGCTCCAGGCCGTGACCGCCGCCGACATCCAGCGCGTCGCCCGCCGCTATCTGACCGACCGGCGCAGCGTGACGATCCGCTATCTGAACGCCGGCGACGCCGACCCGGTCACCGAACAGGTCACCGAGGTCACCGCCCCGGTCCAGATCGCCGACCTGGCCCCGGTCGGAGAGCTGTTCACGCTTCTGCCCGAAGCCGAGCGCGCGCGCCTGCCGACAGTCGGCGAGGCCGTCTCGCCTGCTACGCCACCCGTGGCCGATTTCCGCCTCGACAACGGCCTGCGCGTGCTGGTGGTCGAGAAGGAGGGCCTGCCGCTGGTTTCGGCCCGCCTCAGCTTCGACGCCGGCCTGGCCGATGAGGCGGCTGGAAAGGCCGGGGTCGCCTCAATGACAGCCGCCCTTCTGACCCAGGGCACGACCACCCGCACGGCGCCCCGGATCGCCACCGAGATCGAACAGCTGGGAGCCAGCGTCGGCGCGGGTGCGGGCGCGGACTTCTCCAACGTCTTCGCCAATGCCCCGACCAATGTCTTTCCCCAGGCCCTGACCCTGATGGCCGATCTGGTCCGCAACCCGACCTTCGCCGAGGATGAGCTGGACCGCCAGCGCACCCAGGCGCTCGATGGTCTGCGGATCGCCCTGACCACGCCGGGTCAGGTCGCCGCCCAGGCCGCCGCCCGCGTCATCTATGGCGAGGCCGCCTATGGGTCACCCGGCGGCGGCACCCTGACGACCCTGCCCGCCATCACGCGCGAGGATGTGGTCGGCTTCCATGCTGCCCGCTATCGACCGTCTGACGCGACGCTGGTCTTCTCCGGTGATATTGACGAGGGTGAAGCCCGCGCCCTGGCCCGGTCGGCCTTCGGTGACTGGCGTGCGTCCACGATCGCCATGCCGCCCGCCAGCGCCCCCGCCGGCGAACCGCGCCCGACGCGCATCGTGGTCATCGATCAGCCGGGCTCCGGGCAGGCGGCCGTCACCGTCGCGCTTCGGGGGGTGTCGCGCACCGATGCCGACTATTTCCCGCTGATACTCGGCAATACCCTGCTCGGCGGCAGCTTTACCTCGCGGCTCAATCAGGAAATCCGCATCAAGCGCGGCCTCAGCTATGGCACCCGATCCTCGCTGGGCGTCCGCCGCGACGACGGCCTGTTCACCGCCACCGCACAGACCCGCAATGATGCCGCCGCCGAGGTTGCCGATCTGATCCTGGCCGAGGTCGCGCGGCTGTCGACGACCCGGCCCAGCGCATCGGAACTGACCACCCGCCAGGCCATACTGACCGGGGCGTTCGGCAGTTCGCTGGAGACGGTGGACGGCCTCGGCGGTCTGGTCGCGGGGCTGGCACTGTACGACCTGCCGATGAGCGAACTGGCTGACTATGTCGGCAAGGTCGAGGCCATCGACGGCCCGGCGGTCGAGGCCGCCTTTGCCCGCCACCTGCCGGTCGATCGGGCCAGCCTGGTCATCGTCGGCGACGCCGCCCAGTTCATCGACGCCCTGCGGGCAAAGCACCCGGACGTCGAGGTCATCCCGCTGTCCAGCCTGAATCTCGACAGCGCCTCGCTGCGGTAGGGCATTGATCTTCCCGCCGGTTGTCGCAAGGTTGGCGACCGGAGGGACCCCGTCCATGAAAATCTTCGCTGCCGTCCTGCTGGGCGCGTCGCTCTTGCTGTCGGCCGGTCCTGCACCGGCGCGGGAGCCGCTGGACGACGCCCTGGAATTACTCACGCGCGACACGTCTGCCGGTCTCGCGGCCCTGGAAGCCCTCGCTGCGGCAGGCGAAGCCGAAGCGATGAGCGTCGTGGCCGGGATCATCTATGATCCGCCGCCCGAGATGGCGATCGCGCCCGATCCGGTCCGCGCCGTCGCCCTCTGGGAACGGGCACTTGAAGGGGGCTCTATCGGCGCGCGCCTGAACTATGGAACCCGACTGATACTGAATGACGATCCGGAGGACGACACCCGGGCGGTCGAGCTGCTGCGCCGGGTACCGGGAGACTTCATTCCCCTCGCCGCCTATCCGCTGGGTCGGGCCTATCTGTTCGGAAACGGGGTCGAGCAGGATCTGGAGCGCGGCTCCCGCCTGATGGAAACCGCTGTCGGGGCCGCCCCTGCCAACATCGACGCCCAGTATCTTCTCGCGCGCGCCTACCAGAACGGCTGGGGCATCCCGGTCGACGCCGCAAACGCCTATCAGCACATGAAGCT
>JBBQTX010000108.1:0-6775 GCA_038234475.1 Caulobacterales bacterium
TTGCCCGACCGCTCGGCCACCGTGGCGATCCGAGACGGCGCGTGCTTGGCCCCCTCGTCCACCGCCAGCGAGACGATCGCCTCGCCCGCCGCGATCCGCGGCAGCCACGCCGCCTGCTGCTCCGCCGATCCGCCGTCCACCAGCACCTTGGCCGACAGCACCCCCGACCCCAGGAAGGGCGACGGCGTCAGGGTCCGCCCCAGCGCCTCCGCTATCACCCCGGCCTCGACCGCGCCCAGACCCGAGCCGCCGTGTTGCTCGGGAATGATCACCCCCGCGAACCCCATCTCGCCGAACGCCCGCCACAGCTCGCGCGACACCCCGTCCGCGTCATGACTGTCGCGCAGCTTGCGCAGATGCGCGAGCGGCGCGTGCTCATTGAGGAAGCCGTCGGCGGCCGCCTTCAACATGGTTTGCTCTTCGGTCAGGATCAGGGGCATTGTCGTGCCTGTCTTGGTTGTCACGGTTGTCGCGGCCGGACTGTCTCTGATGTATCGGCTCAATTGTATTGGGTCAGCGCCGGTGCGTTTGGCGGTTTCCGAACTACGCCCCCGGCAGCTGCAGCAGGTGTTTGGCGATGATGTTCAACTGCACCTCCGAGGTCCCGCCCTCGATGGAATTGGCCTTGGTGCGCAGCCAGTCGCGCGCCGCCTTGCCGCCCTTCGACCGCTCGCTCTCCCACTCCAGCGCGTCCGAGCCGCCCGCCGCCATCAGCAGTTCGTGCCGGCGCTTGTTCAGCTCCGACCCGTAGTATTTCAGCATCGAGGCGATGGCCGGATGCGCCTGCCCCGCCTTGGCCAGATCGCCGGTCCGCTCCATCGACAGGCGGAAGGCGGCGGCGTCGACCTCAAGCTCGGCAATCCGTGTACGGAGCATCCCGTCGTCCAGCCGGCCCTCGTCGTCCATCCCGATCGACCCGGTCGCCACCTGACCCAGCGGCCGGCCGCCGCCCAGTTCGCCCATGGCCCCGATCATGGTCCGCTCATGCGCCAGCAGATATTTGGCCACATCCCAGCCCCGGTTCAGCGTCCCGACGAGGTTTTCCTTCTCGACCCGCACATCGTCGAAGAAGGTCTCGCAGAACGGGCTCTTGCCACTGATCAGGGTGATCGGCCGCGTCGACACGCCCTTGGTGGCCATGTCGATCAGCACGAACGAAATGCCCAGATGCTTCTTCGCCTCCGGGTCGGTCCGCACCAGACAGAAAATCCAGTCGGCCTTGTCGGCATAGGAGGTCCACACCTTCTGGCCGTTGACGATCCAGTGGTCGCCCCCTCCTCCTGGAACGGGATCTTCGGCCCGCGTCTGGATCGCCGCCAGATCGGACCCGGCCCCCGGCTCGGAATAGCCCTGACACCAGCGGATTTCCCCGCGCACGATCTCGGGCAGGAAGCGCAGCTTCTGTGCCTCGGTCCCGAATTGCAGCAGGGCGGGGCCCAGCATCCAGACCCCGAAACTGGCCAGCGGCGGCTGGGCGTCGATGCGCCGAATCTCGGAGCTCACCACCTTGGCCTGTTCGCGGCTCAGCCCCCCGCCGCCGTATTCGATCGGCCATTCCGGCGCGGTCCAGCCCTTGGCTCCCATTCGGTCCAGCCAGACCTTGTGCGCCGGTGTTGGGAAGACGGCATTGCGCCCGCCCCAGACCCGATCCTCGTCGCTCTCCACCGGCCCGCGGCATTCGGCCGGGCAGTTGGCCTCCAGCCAGGCGCGGGTCTCCGCGCGGAAGGTATCGAGATCGGTCATGCGCGTGTCCCCGCGTTTCCTCTGGAGTCGTTGCTAGCAGCGATTCCCGCGTGACGTAGCGTCACCTCTTCCTTCTCACCTTGAGGAAGAAGGATCACTGGCTCGGCAAAAAAGGCGAAAACGTAATCACCGTGAAGGTGTCCCGGATGTTCGCCCGGGTCTGCACCGACTTCGTCACGAACGTCCCGATGTCCATCTCCTTCGGCAGCTGGAATTTGGCCAGCAGATCGTACTGGCCCGAGGTCGAATAGACCTCCGACACGTATTCGACATTGTCCACCATATCGGCCGCCACGTCGTTGGCGTGGCCCAGCTCGCATTTGATGAAGACGAAAATGGCGGTCATCATGGCGGCGGTGTCTCCGGTGTTCGGGAGGTGTGTAGCGGATGGATTCGTGACAGGCGAGATCGACCTCGAAAGCCAGTACAACAACCGCGCCCGCGTGCCCGACCACCCCGCTGTCATGCAGCGTTGGCGCGACACCGCCGAGGCCGCCCGCGCCGCCCGTCCTCCGCTCGAGATCGCCTATGGCCCCGGCCCGCGCGAGGTCATGGACCTGTTCGAGGCTTCGCCCACCGCCCCCGTCGCCGTCTTCCTGCACGGTGGCTACTGGCAGTCGCTGGACAAGGACTGGTTCTCCGGCCTCGCCCCCGCGCTTCTGGCCCACGGCGTCAGCCTCGCCGTGCCCTCCTATGACCTCGCCCCCTTAGTCCGCCTCGGCCACATCCTGCGTCAGGTCCGCGCCGCCGTCGAAAACATCCGCCGGCGCACCGGCACCCGCCCCGTCGTCTTCGGCCATTCAGCCGGCGGGCATATGGCCGCCTGTATGCTGTCAGAGGGCCGCGCCTCGGCCGCCGTGGCCATCAGCGGCGTCTTCGACCTCGCTCCCCTCATCCCGACGACCCTGAACGTCGCCCTCGACCTCGACGACCGCGAGGCCGCCGCCCTGAGCCCCATCCACTGGCCCGTCCCCAACGGCTCGACCCCCGGCGGCACGGTGCTGGACTGCGTCGTCGGTGCCGACGAGAGCCCGGAGTTCCTGCGCCAGTCCGGCGTGATGGCCGAGCTATGGGGCGCGCGCGGCGTCCAGACCCGTTACGAGGCCCTGCCCGGCCTCAACCATTTCACGGTGTTGGACGCATTGTTCGACAAGGACAGCGCGCTGGTGCTTCGGATCGCGGCGCTCACGAAACAATAAGTTCCGCTCATCCCCGCGAAAGCGGGGACCAAGCGCTTTCGTGTTGCAGACCGCTTGCGATAAGCATGGCGGATCAAAGGGTCCGCTGGTCGCCCAGAGGACTGCGTGCCCGCTTTCGCGGGGATGAGCGGACTAAGGGGAATCCATGCGCCACGACCGCCTGACCGTCCTGACCGCCCTCGAAACCCAGGGCGTGGCCCCCGTCTTCTACCACCCGGACGCCGACGTCTGTCTCAATGTCATCCGCGCCTGCGCCCGCGGCGGCGCGCCGGTGATCGAGTTCACCAACCGCGGCGACTTCGCCTGCGACCTGTTCGGCGACATCGCCCGCGAACTGCAGAAGACCGACCCGGACATCATCCTCGGCATCGGCTCGGTGATCGATGCGGGCACGGCGGCCCTGTTCCTCAACCGCGGCGCCCGGTTCGTGGTCAGCCCCTGCCTCGTCCCCGAAGTCGCGCGCGTCTGCAACCGGCGCATGACCGCATACTTTCCCGGCTGCGGCTCGGTCTCCGAGATCGGCCAGGCCCACGAACTGGGCTGCGAGATCGTCAAACTGTTCCCAGGGGCTTCCGTCGGCGGCCCCGACTTCGTCAAGGCGGTGCTCGGCCCGATGCCGTGGACCAGGATCATGCCCACCGGCGGCGTCGACCCCGACGAAGCCTCCATCGCCCGCTGGTTCGGCGCCGGAATCGTCGCTGCCGGCATGGGCTCGAAACTGATCACCGACGCGGCCCTGAGCGCCGGCGACTGGACCGGTATCGAGGCGAATGTTCGCCGGACGGTCGAGCTGATCGCGGCTTTCCGGGCGAAGTGACCCGTTTGGCTGGTGATGAGTGGTTGGTGATTTGTGGTTGGCGCGGACGGTGAACCAGCAATCACCAATCACTCATCACGAACCACGCCTACAGCCCCAGCGTCGGGCTGTTCAGATCCAGCTCCGCCGCCGGGATCACCACTACATCCGGATGCACGGCCCTGAGCGCGTCGATGAACATCGCCGACTGGCCGACCACCACCACATAGGCCTGATCCGAGCCGACGCCCTGCGCCGCCGCCGTCACGCCCTGCGGCGTCGTGGCGTTGATCTTGCCGGCATAGGTCTCGACCTCGGTCAGCGGCAGGCCATAGGTGACGGCGTCCGCCAGCACCCCGCCCAAGCCGCCCGTGGTCTCGACCGCGCGCGAAAAGCCCCCGGTGATGAAGGCCTCGCGGTCCGTCACCGCCTGATCCGTCACCGCCTCGGTCTTCAGCCGGTCGAACTCGGCCAGAACCAGGTCGACGACCTCGGCCGCACTCTCGTTCTTGGTCTGGGTCGAGGCGACCAACAGGCCCCCGTCGACGCGCGCGCCCAGCGACGAACTGGCCCCGTAGGACAGGCCACGCTTGGCCCGAATCTCCTGGAACAGGTGGCCGTTCTGGCCGCCGCCGATCACGCTGTTGACCACCGCCAGCGGATAGAAGGCCTCGTCCGACCGACGCGGTCCGCGCACGGCCGCCGCCACCGCCGCCTGTCCGGCCCCCGGCAGGTCGACCACGACGATGCGCGGCGCGGGCCGATCGCCGGCCCGGTTGGCGACGGTCGGAACCGCGCCCGACGGCCGCTGCCAGCCGCCCAGGGTGCGCTCGGCGAAGGCGAAGGCCTCTTCAGGCTCCATCCCACCCGTGATGATCAGGGCGGCGTTGTCCGGCCGCCACACGCGATCGTGGAAATCGACGATCTGGTCGCGCGTCAGGGCGCCGACGGCCGCCGGCGTCCCCGAGGCCGGGGCGCCATAGGCCGCGCCGCCGAACGCCATCCGGTTCAGCACCTGCGAGGCAAGCGCCCCCGGTTCGCGCAGGGCGACGGTCAGGGCATTGACCGTCCTGGTCCGGCGACGCGCCACCTCGTTCTCGGCAAAGGTCGGGCGCTGGACCGTATCGGCGAACACCGCGCCGGCCGGATCGGCCGAGGCCACAGGCACCGACAGGAACAGGATGGTGGCATCCGCGCTCGCCCCACCGCCGATATTGGCTCCCAGCGCCTCCAGCGTACGGGCGATTTCGGGGGCCGAACGGTCGCCCGCGCCCTCGGTCGCCAGACTGGCCGTCATCGACGCCAGCCCCGGCCGGCCGGCCGGATCCCCCGCCGCCCCACCCGCGATCACCAGCTGGGCGTTCATGATCGGCAGGTTGGTCGACCGTGCCACAACGACCCTCAAACCGTTCGCCAAGGTCCGCTCGACCACCCGCGGCGTCGCCACGGCGCGCACGGGGCCCGGTGCCGGCGGGGCCATCCGCTGGCCCTCGGGCAGCAGCTCATTGGCCGCCAGTATGGCCGGCGGTACAGTCAGGAAGGTCGGGACTGCGGCCGGGTTGCGCCAGCTGTCCTCCGGCACCCCCGCAGGCCGGGCCGACTCGTCCTGATAACGCAGGGACACGCGCGTCTGGTCGTTCAGATAGGTCCGCGCCACCCGCTGCACATCTGCCGCCGTGACAGCCTGAATGGCTGCCAGCCGGGCGTCCGGCGCGCCGGGGTCGTTCTGCGAGACGATGGCCTGGCCGAGGATAAAGGCCCGGCCCGACGCGGTCTCGCGCTGGCGCAGTTGACCGGCCACGATCTCGGTCTTGGCCTCGGCCAGTTCGGCGGCGGTCACCGGCTCGTCACGGACCCTCGCCAGCTCGGCGTTCAGCGCCGCCTCGACGTCGGCGATCGCCTTGCCGCGCGCCACGGTGGCGGTGACGGTGATCGTGCCGTCCTCTTCCAGGGCACCGGCGTTGAAGCTGGCGTTCGAGGCCAGCTGCTGGCCATAGACCAGTGACTGGTACAGCCGCGAACTGTCGCCGCGCGACATGATCCCCTGCAGCACGTCCAGCGCGGCGTTGTCAGGATGGTTCGCAGCCACGCCCGGATAGATCGCACCCACCGCCGGCAGCGGCACATTGGGCGCATAGGCCTCGACCAGACGGGGTGCCGTGCGCGGCGTCTCGACGGTCCGTTCGAACACCGGCACCGGACGCTCCGGGTTCGCAATTCCGGCGAAATACTGGTCGACCCAGCGATCCAGTTGCGCCGGATCGAAATTGCCCGACACGATCATCGTCGCCGTGGCCGGGCGGTAGTAGGCCTCGTGGAAGGCGCGCGCGTCCTCGACCACCGCCGAGTCCAGCTCCTCGATCGAGCCGATCACGCTGCGGCGATAGATGCTTTCGTCGAAGCTGTTGTCGCCAATGACGAAGCGCTGGAAACGCCCATAGGGGGGTGCCAGCACCCGCTGGCGCAGCTCTTCCTTGACGATCGAACGTTCGGCCTGGAACACCGCCTCGTCCACCACCGGCCTGGCCATCCGCTCGGCATGGGTCCAAAGCATCGTCTCCAGATACTGCGGCGGCACCGTCTCATAGTAGTTGGTGAAGTCCTGCCCGGTGGACGCATTGCGCGACCCGCCGGCGTTCTCGACCAGGGTCGAGATCTGTCCATACGGCAGGTTGACCGTCTTGCGGCTGAGGATGTGTTCGAACAGATGGGCGAAACCGCTGCGACCCTGCGGATCGTCCTTGCCGCCGACATCGTACCAGAGCGTCACCGTCACCGTGCCCGCCGTGGCGTCAGGCATCGCATAGACGTCCAGCCCATTGGCCAGCTCGCGATGGGTATACTGCAGCGGCGGCACCGAAATCGCCGCTGGCGCTGCGGTCTGGGCCAGGGCGGGGCCGAAAGCCATGGGACACAGGGTCAGCAACGAGGCCCCCAGAAGTGCGGCGGTACGGGTCATGGCGGCGGTTTCCGGGATCAAGGACTGAACAGTAGTCGGGACCCTATCAGCCGGGGTCCCGGACCAAAGTTACGTCGC
>JBBQTX010000109.1:0-6747 GCA_038234475.1 Caulobacterales bacterium
CGGTCATTCGATCGAGGACCTGCTGAAGGGCGTGTCGAAACTGCCCAAGGCCGTGCGCAACAACGGCGGCGGGCACTGGAACCACAGCCTGTTCTGGGAGCTGCTGGCCCCCGTCGGCAAGACCGGCGAGCCGTCGGCCGAGCTGGCCG
Organism: Caulobacterales bacterium; assembly: GCA_038234475.1. Taxonomy (GTDB): domain Bacteria; phylum Pseudomonadota; class Alphaproteobacteria; order Caulobacterales; family Caulobacteraceae; genus Brevundimonas. Next base: position 150 of record JBBQTX010000109.1, read on the forward strand.
CCGCCATCGACCGCGACCGGGGCGGGATGGAGAAATTCAAGGAAGCCTTCAACGCCGCCGGGGCCGGCCAGTTCGGCTCGGGCTGGGCCTGGCTGATCGTTCAGGACGGCAGGCTGAAGGTGACCTCGACGCCGAACCAGGACAATCCGCTGATGGACGTGGCCGACGAAAAAGGGGCCGTGGTGCTGGCCGCCGACGTCTGGGAGCACGCCTATTATCTGAAATACCAGAACCGCCGCCCCGACTATCTGAAGGCCTTCTGGACCGTGGTGAACTGGCACAAGGCCAACGCCCTGTTCGCGGCCGCGAAAGCCTGACCGCCGCGAGGCCCGCTGGAAAAACTTCAGGCCGTCGCGGCCGCGCCGGCCGCCAGCGCCGACATCTATCCGTTCAAGGTCGGCGCGCTCGACGTTGTCGCCCTGCGCGATGGCGGCATGAGCGGCGTGCCGAACGACAACAAGGTTCCGGGACTGGGCCGGGTCCAGCGCAAGGACGAAGGCTTCGTGTGGGTGCCAGAGATCTGAGGCAGGGGGGCCAATCGGGGCAGCCCCCGATGGTCACGGGCTGCCCTCTATGCGATCGATGACGGTTGTGGCGGTGTCCTGAAAGGCAAGCGGGTATCCGGTCTCGGCGGACAGGTAGTAGGTCACGCGACTGGACCGGACCTGATCCCCCCCGGATCGGTTGACGACCCGGCGAGAGGTCGAAACGTCGTAGACGCGCACGGGAACGTTTCGCCCCTGCACCGTCAGATCGCCGCACATCCGGTAGGTGGTGACCGTCGGAAAGTCGATCCGCCGTGTCTTGCCCCGAATGGTCGAGGTTTCCGTCGTCGGGATGGTCGCGGTCTCTCCGGGCTTAAGGGCGGCGATGGCCGCGACGGGGTCTGTCTTATAATCGACCGTGCGGGGCGACGCGTCGTCGTAGAACACATAGACTCCCGCGAGGGCGACACGATCCGGCAGGGCGACGTGCGACGGATCGGACAGGTCGCGATAGCGGAAGACGACGCGTCCCTGCGTTGCAGATGCGATCTGGCGGGAAGACAATGAGCCGTCCTGACGCCTGTAGACATAGGTGGAGCCGGGTCCGGGCCCATCATAGACGCCGAGCGCGGAACAGGTTGCGGCTTGGATGAAGCCGCCGGGGGGCGGCAGCGTCGATAGTGCCGGGGGGGTTTGGACCGCAGCGGATTCGGCGTCCGACCTGCGTTGATCGCAACCCCAGAGCAGCAGGACGCACAGACCCGTTGCGATCGTCGCTTGGAAAGGCCTCACTCCGGCACCGGCACCGGCACGGGCTCAGGGCCGCCCCAGTCGAATTGGCGGTAGGTGGCCTCGTCGCGGGGACTGGCGTAGCCGATGGAGACGCCGTCACCGATGGGCGATATCAGCACCTGCCTCATGCCCTGCTCCCGCGCGAGCACGTTATGCTCGCGCATATAGCGGCGCCTGGAAACGGGTTCGTCGGCGTTGTCCGGTCTAGGGATCCAGGCGAAGAGCCGAACTCTTTGGCTGCGAAAGCCCCGATCTCCCAGCTTTCGCTGAAAGGCGCTGACCACCCTGTCCAGCCGTTCGTCTGACGACGATACCCAGCACCAGCGATAGTAGGTCTTACCTTGATCGGGAGCCTGTAGCCAAGACGACGAAGTAAGCACCCGGAACTCGCGACCGTCGGCATTTCTGCGAAATGCCCTGATCGCGCTCGCGACCGAGCCCGGCAGTCGAAGTCCTTCATATTCTTCGGACGGTATTTGAACGAAGCCATCGCGTTGAATGGACGCCCAGGTCACCCTGTGGTCGCCGTCAGGCGCGATGCAGTATCGCTCGGCCAACTCTGTCAAACTATATGGAATCTCCTCGACGGACTTATGTGTGCCCGTCGAGGAGAGACCAATCAGAAACAGCGCAACCAAATTCATTGTTAGTTTCGTTCGAGATCAGTTTAGAGCTGTAGCGAGCAAAGCCGACCGCTGTCGTCGGTGCAACTGTTAATGCACTGCGAGAGCATGTAATAGCCGCTTTCAGAGTTATCGTCGCCATAGGCGTCGATGCAACCGCCGAAGCATCCGTTGCAACTGGCATGGGCCGCGACGGGGGTCAGGGCCAGGATGGTCAGGGACGCGAGGGACGCACTCAGCAATTTCATCTTCGACATCGTCAGTCCTCCCTTGCGGGTTGTTCCGCGCCGATACTTAAGGTTCAGGAGCGGGCGGGGGTGTCAATAACGCCGGTCGCCCATCACGCAGAGGTGATCGACCGAGAGTTGCATGGCTCATCGTCCGCACGGGCGCGGGCGTTGACTCCCGCGCCCCCGGCCTTCATAAGCCCGCCCTTCACGCATCCGGCCCGCCGGACGCGAGAACCACTACGGACGATGCGTGGACCGCCGTTGAGATCGTGCCTTCATCTGGGAAGGGACCGGGCCGCATCATGAAGAAGAGATACGCATGTCCAAGCGCCATAGCGCCAAGTACAAACTCGACCGCGTCATGGGTGAAAACCTTTGGGGTCGTGCCAAATCCCCCGTCAACAAACGCTCCTACGGCCCCGGCCAGCACGGCCAGCGCCGCAAGTCGAAGGTCTCGGACTTCGGCCTGCAGCTGAAGGCCAAGCAGAAGCTGAAGGGATATTACGGCAACATCACCGAAAAGCAGTTCTCGGCGACGTACGAGGAAGCCTCGCGTCGCAAGGGCAACAGCTCCGAGAACCTGATCGGCCTGCTGGAGTCCCGCCTGGACGCCCTGGTCTATCGCGCCAAATTCACGCCGACCGTCTGGTCCGCGCGTCAGTTCGTCAGCCACGGCCACGTCACCGTCAACGGCAAGAAGGTCGACATCGCCTCCTACCGGGTCAAGGTCGGCGACGTCGTCGAGGTCAAGGAAAAGTCCCGCGCCATGGCGCTGGTGCTCGAAGCCCAGCAGTCCGGCGAGCGCGACATCCCCGACTATATCGAAATCGGCGACCGCGGTTTCTCGGTCCGCTTCGTCCGCGTGCCGGAACTGGCCGACGTGCCGTTCCCGGTGAAGATGGAGCCGAACCTGGTCGTGGAATATTACTCGTCCTAAGTGAGGGCGCTATCGATCGCCGCGCGGCGGCTCACTGCTTGAGCGCCGTGTGAACTTGGAGAGGCCCCGGAGCGATCCGGGGCCTTTTCCGTTCTGATCGGTCGTGTCAGGGTGGTGGCACCGGTAGGACAGGCCACTATGATTGCACCGACCCTTTTGGCTATGGCGCTGTCGGCGGCCGCACCTCAGGACCCGGCGACATCCCCTCTACAGCAATCTTTGGCGGCGCAATCGCGGGCCTATGAGTTCGCGCGGCCTAACCCGGGCATTCATTTCTCTCCGGGTGGCGGGGCGCGTTACGCCATGTCCCAGGGCTGTATTCCCCACATCGCCACAGGCCGTCCGGCCGGCGACTTCATGGCCACCGCACCCAGCGGACGCAGGTCGGACGGATCGGGCCGCTATACGGTCACGACCGCCGTGACGTTGCGCGAGGACAGCACGGGATCCTGTACAATCACGGTGACCCAGGGTGATCCGGACGGCCTCCGCTCCGATATGCTTGAAGTCCTGGCCGAAAACGGCGCGCGTCTGGTGCCGAGACAGGACACGGGGCCGGGATCGGTGGACTCCAATGGCAGCTTTCGTCAGGAACTGCATTGTGTGACGCTGGACGGGACACCGATGTATCTGCTGATGTCGACGTCGTCGGCGCGAAACCGGGCCCGTATGATGGCCAGCCTCGGGCGCGATGCGGGCGGGGATTGCATGAAACGCCCGGCCTCCTGAGGCTTCTCGTCCGGGCTCGCCGGACGGGCCCTCACATGCGCGACGTGCCGTTCCCGGTGAAGATGGAGCCGAACCTGGTCGTGGAATATTACTCTTCGTAAGGGCGCCGACGCGAGCGACGCGGTCGCTCGCTGCTTGAGCGCGGTTTAAGTTGGCGCTGACGCGAGCGACGCGGTCGCTCGCGGCTTGAGCGCGGTAAAGTGGGCGCTGACGCGAGCGACGCGGTCGCTCGCTGCCTGAGCGCGGCGTGCTGGAAGACAGAAAGGCCCCGGAGCGATCCGGGGCCTTTTGCGTGGGCGGTCGAGCTTTGGCGGCCCGATCGAACTGGCCAGAGTTGCTCTGGCAGGCCCTATGACGAAGCGATCAATGCAGTCGGTTCTTGGTGTCTATCTCGTCGAGATAGCGGGACAGGTCGCCGACCAGCCTGCGCGACACGGCGATATCGGCCCCCTCCGCCGCCCGCTCCAGGCCGGCGCCGATGTCGGTGATGGCCTGAAATCCGAAACCTCCGCCCGATCCCCGCAAATTGTGCCCGAGGATCACCACGACCTCGAAGTCAGCCCGGTCCAGGGCCTCGAGCATCAGGACGATGTTTTCCCGGCAGTTTTGCATATAGGCGGGGGTCTGCTCGGCCAGTCTTTGCGCCGCCCGCGAGGTCGCGGCGTTCGCGCCGGCCTCCTCTGCGGGTGTCGGGGCCGCGACCGTGGAATAGTCCTTGATCGCCTGTAGCAGCAAGTCCTGTTTGATGGGTTTGGTCAGATAGGCGGTGCATCCCGCCGCCAGGCAGGTTTCCCGATCGCCCTTCAGGGCGGAGGCCGTCAGGGCGATGATCGGCGTCGGCGGCCGATCATTGGCCTTTTCCCACGCCCGAAGCGCCCGCGTGGCGGTCAGGCCGTCCATGGCCGGCATCTGGCGGTCCATCAGGACCAGGTCGTAGTGGCCGGCCTTGAACATCTCGCAGGCGATGACCCCGGTCTCGGCGACGTCGACGCGATAGGGCGTATCCGCCAGATAGGCCAGGGTGATCGTGCAGTTGTCGGGAGAGTCCTCGGCCATCAGGATGCGCAGCGGCGGCAGCGGGGCCCCGGCATCCGGACCGACGGACGGGATGACAGTCCGGATTGCCACCACCGAGACTTCGAACGGGATGGTGAAGGCGAAGGTGCTGCCCTTGTCGACTTCGCTGGCCGCCCAGATACGCCCGCCCATCAGTTCGACCAGCCGCTTCGAGATCGTCAACCCCAGCCCCGAGCCGCCGAACCGGCGCGTCGTGGAAGAATCGGCCTGGGTGAAGCGTTCGAACACGTGGGTGAGCTTGTCCTGCGAGATGCCGATGCCCGTGTCCGAGACGGTGAAACGCAGGGCGGTCGGCACCGCGAAGTCTCCATCCGATTCCACCCTCAGGGAGACGCCGCCCGCTTCGGTGAATTTGATCGCATTGCCGACCAGATTGAGCAGCACCTGCCGCAAGCGCGTCGGGTCGCCGACGAGGTCGTTGGTGACGTTCGGCGCGACCTCGAACGCCAGGGTCAGACCTTTCTCGTCGGCTCGCATGGCCACCATTTCGATCACTTTTTCGAGGTGGTCGTTGAGCGAAAAGCCGGTCCGTTCCAGGTCGAGCTGGGCGGCCTCGACCTTGGACAGGTCGAGGATGTCGTTGATGAGGTTCAGGAGATTCTCGCCGGAACGACGGAAAATCTGCACGTACTTGTCTTGCTCCGGCGAGAGCGGGGTCTTCGCCAGCAGGTCCGCGATACCCATGATCGCATTCATCGGTGTGCGGATTTCATGGCTCATGCTGGCGAGGAAATCCGACTTGGCGCGATTGGCGCTCTCGGCGGCGGCCTTGGCCAGTTGTAGTTCCGCTTCGACCTTCTTGCTCTCCGTGACATCGCGCGCTGCGGCGAAGACGCCCTCCAGTTTGCGGTTCCGGTCGTAGAAGGTGGTGGCGTTGTAGGAGACCACCGTTTTCTTGCCGCCCCGGGCCTGGGCGGTCAGTTCGTAGTCGGTGATCGACTTTTCGCGCAGCACCCGCCTGATCCCCGCTTCGGCGCGGTCCGGATCGGTGAAATAGTTCTTGAACGGCGCCCCGATCAGCTCGTCGCGGGTGCAGCCGGTGAGCGCCTCCATCTGTTTGTTGACGTCGGTGATGACGCCCGCAGGGTCGGTGGTCATCAGGGCGTCGATGTTGGATTCGATCAGCGAGCGGGTATAGAATTGCTGATCGCGCAGGCGCTGGTCCAGCTTCTTCTGCTCTTCCTCGACCAGTTTGCGCGCGGTGTTGTCGGTGCCGATCAGCAGATAGCCGATGATGGCGTCCTGAGCGTCGCGCAGCGCCGTGACCGAGACCACGGCCGGGAACCGGGTGCCGTCCTTGCGGATATAGGTCAGCTCATAGATGTCCTCGATCCCGCGCGAGGCCTTGAACACCAGGGCCTCGAAGCCGGGCGTGATCGGGGTGTCGAGTTCGGCGCTCAGCTCCTCGGCGCGGGCAATCAGCTCCCTCGGGTCGGAAATGTCCGCCGGGGTGATCGTGTTCATGACTTCGGCCGCCGTATAGCCCAGCATCCGCTCGGCCCCGACGTTGAAGATCTGGATCACGCCCTCGGCGTCCGTGGCGATGCTGGAGAAGTTGGCGCTGTTGAAGATCGCGTTCTGCAAGGCCCCGGCCTGGCGCAGCGCTTCTTCCGCCTGTTTGCGTGCGGTGTTGTCGGTGCCGATCAGCAGAAAGCCGATGATCAGGTCCTGCGCGTCGCGAAGCGCCGTGACGGACACCACGGCGGGAAACCGGCTGCCGTCCTT
>JBBQTX010000110.1:0-6704 GCA_038234475.1 Caulobacterales bacterium
GAACTCATAGACGAAGGTCTCGCGCGGCTTGATGCCGGGGAAGCTGATGCCCGGCACGCCGTCCATCTGGAATGGAAGCAGCAGGCCGTGCCAGTGGATCGAGGTGTCCTCGTCGAGCGTGTTGGTCACTGACAACCGGACATTCTGGCCTTCGCGCAGGCGTAGCAGCGGCGCGGGCAGGACGCCGTTCACCGTCACCGCGTGCCCGGTCCTTCCGCCAACGGTGAAGGGCGTATGACCCACGGTCAGGTCGATATTCGGCCCGGCCAGTGTCGGCAGGTCCGACCGCAGCCCTGGCGACCCCGTCTGCGCCCATGCCGGCAGCAGGCCTTGCAACCCCAGCAGTCCGCCGCTGGCCGCGGCGCCACGGAGAAGCGACCGGCGATCGAGAAGTGGCTTCAACATATGGAAGGGGTCCTTACTCTAAGTATTCGTCCAGATACGCATTCCGGTGCTCCGCCCCTTGCGTCAGGTCGCCACAGCACGATGCAACCGGGGTTGTGCACCTCCCCATCATGGCAAGGTCAAGCGCCCGGTCGGGCATCTGTTTTGAGGGCCTCGCCGAGTTTCCGACGGGCGCGCGCGATCCGGGTTTCCACGGCCTTGGTCGTGATGCCGAGAATCACCGCGATCTCGGCATGGGACCGCCCTTCGAGTGTGGCCAGCAGCAACGGTGCTTTCAGCGACGCCGGCAGGTCGGTCAACACGCGCTGCAACCCGGCTAGCCGGCGTCGATCGTCCAGCCGGGCCTCGGGCGTCGGCACATCCTCGCCCACTGTTGCCGCTTCCGGAGAGTCCAGGCCCATGACCCCGCGAATTACCCGGCGAACCGCGCGCCGACGGCTCCAGTCGCGGCATTTGTTGACGGCTATGGACCGGAGCCAGACGTCGAACGGACGGGCGGGGTCGTATCGATGTATCGCCAGCCACGCCGAAGCATAGGCGTCCTGAAGCACATCGTAGGACTCGTCTTCGTCGCCGACGTAGCGGCGGACAAACCGGTAGAGGTCCGCCTTGGTGGCGGTCATCAGGGCGGTGAAAGCCGCGCGGTCACCTCCCGCCGCACGGACTTCCATGCGCTCATGCGGCTCCACGCGCGGCGCTTATCCGGCGTCGCGACTGATGGCGTCCACGACCGCTTCGTCAAAAACCTCGGCCTGGGCGGGAGTCAGCACCGACCGCATCTCGAAGACATGGGTGATGGTCGCCTTCTGGAGGTCGCCCATCGCCCCGTGGAAATGATCGACCGCCGCCTGGACCGCGGGCGTGTCGCCCTTGCTGGCGGCGATGGCTACGGCCAGTTCGCGGTTGGCGCTGCGAACCTCGACCTCCAGGGACAGGCGGCGTCCTGTGAAGCTCGCCTCGATGGCGTCGAGGCGGCGGTCCTGGTCGGCGCTCAGATCGAGTTCTTCGTGGATGATGCTGTGCAGGCTCGCCGGTTGCCGCTCCCGGTTAACCCAGGTGGCGCTGGCCCACGTCGCCGCACCACTGGCCAGCGCCGCCAGAATTGCCGTGACGGAGATCGCCCTCCAGGTCGCCTTCATCCCGCGATGCCCAGGCTGGCGAGCGGTGACAGGCCCGCTGACAGGGTGAAGACCTCCATCTCCGAGGGTTGGGGATCCGGTTTCAGCAGCATCAGGCCGCCGTTCGCCCCGCCGACAACGAGCGCCAGAGCGAGGGCGGCGAGTCGAACCTGGTCCATGCGCGCGCGATCCCGGCGTTCGCCGATGCGAACCCAGACCGCGCTCTCCACCCCGTCGAGGGACGCAAAATCGTCGGTCGCGTCAGCACTGATCAGTCTGTCGATGTCATCCGTCATTGCACACCTGCTTCACGCCCCATTTATCATACGCGGGGTCGTGCCGGTTCCCTCGCGAGGGGAAGGACCTTCGCCTGCGTAGTGATCAAAGCACGACCGGGACGGATCTATCGTGGGGGACGCGCATGAACAAAACCTCTGGCCTGACAGGAGTTTTTCGTTGGGCGGAACGCCTACAGGACGACGCATGGCGAACCGCTCGCCACCTTGATGTTGACGCTCGCCGCCCGTGCCATGCAAGTCTGGAAGCCAGACGATCCACTCGCAGCGACCAGGGAGAGCCCTCTTGAACCCCACGATTTTGAACCGCCGCCTGCTGCTGGGAGCCGCCGCCTTTGTCGGTTCGGGTGGGTCTGCCTGCGCCCAGTCAAGCCAACCGCGTAATCTCGTCGTCTACAAGACGCCGACCTGCCCCTGCTGCGACGGATGGATCGCACATATGCGGCAGGCCGGGTTCATCGCCACGGTCAACGTCCTGACCGACCTTCGACCGATCCGGATCGCAAGGGGCTTTCCCGACGCCCTGGCCTCCTGCCACACAGGGCTGATCGACGGCTATCTGATCGAAGGCCACGTTCCGGCTCCGGACGTCATCCGTTTGCTGCGCGAACGACCGTCAGCGGTGGGCCTCGCCGTACCGGGAATGCCGCTCGGTTCACCCGGCATGGAGACGCCACAGCGGCGCATGGACCCCTATGACACCCTGCTGGTGCTCCGATCGGGTGCCTCCCGCGTGTTCGCTCGCCACAACCCGCCGGCCTGACGCCGTTCGGCACAGTCCACGCGGATCACACCAACCCGGAGCCTCCAATGTCCCGCGCTACGCTCGCCCTGGCTGTATCGATCGCCGTCCTATCGGCCACCCCCGCCTTTGCCCAGGACCATGCCCACGGCCATGAACTGGCCGCAGGCTCCGTCGCCCCGGAGGCAGCGGAGGCCGCAGCGGCCGTCGATGCCTTCCATGCCGCGCTCAAGGCTGGCGACACCACGGCCGCCCTGGCGCTGTTGGCACCGGAGGTGATGATCTTCGAAGAGGGCGGCGCGGAACGGTCACGCGAAGAATATGCATCCCACCACCTCGGCGCCGACGCCGCCTTCGCAGCCGCGTCCCAGGCCACGGTCGCGCGCAGATCGGCATGGGCGTCCGGCGATGTCGCCTGGATCACCAGCGAAGGCCGCACGACCGGCCAGTTCAACGGCCGTGCGGTGGACCGGCTTTCGGCGGAGACGATGGTGCTGCAGCGGAACCACGACGGCTGGCGCATCCATCACATCCACTGGTCGTCGCGCGCGCCGGGCTAACGCGTTCGCTGGTTACATCGCCGACGGCGGTGCCAGCGTGCCCATCCATGCGACCAGACCGAGCAGACCAGCGCCGACCGCTGTTTCCGCGATGACGCTGCGTCTCAGGCGCGCAAGCGCCGGTCGGGGATCCTCGCCGGCCCTCAGGACGGCGCCCAAGGCGGGCGTCGAACGGAAACGGTGTTCGGCCGCGAGGCCGAGCATCAGTCCGAACAGCGCCAGCTTGGCGAGCAGGAGTTGGCCATAGAGGCTGTCGCCCAGGTCGCCTATGCGCGCGGGGCCGACCATGAACCAGCTGTTCACCAGGCCGGTCAGGACCAGCAGGACCACAGCCAGGGTCCCCATGCCGGCGAAGCCGTGCAGGGCGCGATGGATCGCAAGGTCGTCCGGCGTGGTTCGGCGCAGCAGCAGGATGGTCAGGACCGCCAGCGCTCCAAGCCAGATTGCGGCGGCGACGGCGTGCACGATGGCCGCCACAAGGTGGACAAGGCCTCCCGATCCTTCGGTCGCGGCTCCATGGCCGGTCCAGGCGAAGCTGGCGGCGATGAGAAGGCCGGCGGCCACCACCAGGCTCCACAGGGTCCGTCCCGGGCGCAGGATGACGCAAACCACCAGGATCAGGAGGGCGATGGCAGCCCGGGCGACCATGGCCTTGCCGAGAGCCATGCCGGTGATCATGGCCCACAAGGTCGCCGGCTTCAGCGCCTCGGTCAGCGACCCTGCCATAACGGCGGTCTGCGCCACCAGGCCGGCGAGCGCGCCCATCGCTACGATCGCGGCCGCCGCGATCAAGGCCGGGCGCGCCCACGTGACGTTCGGACCCCCCGCCTTGCCGAAGCTGTAGAGCAGGAACAGCGGCGCGCCGAGAAGGACCACGGTGCCGCTATACTGGAGCCAACGCAGAGCGATGACCGCGACGTCAAGCACGCCCTAGCGGACCGAGAAGTTGTAGGAACCGGTCATGCGGTGGCCGTCGCCCGACGCGATGCGCCAATCGACCCGATAGGCACCGGCAGCCAAGGGACGCGCGAGCGTGCCCGCGATTGTCTTTCCGTCCTCAGCGACCGAAGTGCTGACCGCGACTTTAGCGCCGGCTGAGTTGACGACGTCGAAGGTCGAGAAAGCGGGAACCATGCGCTCGCTGAAGGTCAGGCTCAGCGAACGAGGGCTGGCCACGGTGGAGTCTGGCGCCGGTGTTGCGCTGACCAGGCTGGCGTGGGCCATCGCAGGACCTGCGGCCAGCGCGACCGCCGCCGCCACGGCGACGAACGGGACGGGATTGAAAATACGCATACTTCTTCTCCGTTGCATGTGGCCGCTCCGGCCTTCGGTTGCATTACGCAGCGCGCGATCGTGTCCCTCATAAGGGATGATCGCAACCAAACCAGGACCGACCGCGCGGTGCCGCAGCTCAAGCCATAGCCTGACTTCCGGCTCCGTGAGCGCGAACCTGGCGAGCCGGCAAATCCGCGGTGGCAGGTGATCTGGCCATGGCCCGATCGACCAACCCGTTCCGCGACGCCGAGCGGGGCTGCTGGGCTCATTGATGCCGGTGGTCACGAGCCTGCCAAAAAGCCGGGACGACCGACGAGGCTCTGGCGGAGACGCAGTCCGCCTGCATCGAACTTTGAGCCGTCGCGACTCGCGGCAATGTGACCGCCCAAGCGACGTACTGGCGGCGTTTAGCGTCGCAAGCCGTTGCATCTCCTTGCCACACATCGCAACATCAATGGTGGGTGTGGAAATGGGTGTGAGCAAATGGCGCGCAAGGCGATTGAACTTTCCCCGCTGGCGGTCGGACGACTGACGACCCCCGGCTTCTATTTCGTTGGTGGGGTTGCAGGCTTGGCCTTGCAGGTTCTGCCGACAGGCGGACGCACGTGGATCTTGCGAGCGACCATTGGTGACCGCCGCCGCGACATGGGCCTCGGTGGTTTTCCTGACGTGACGCTAGCCGGGGCCAAGGCGGCGGCTCGGAGCGCGAGGGAACTGATCCGGGAAGGCGTGGACCCCATCGAACGGGCCAAGGCGGCGAAGAGCGCCCTACATGCCGCCTCCGCGAAAGGGCTGTCGTTCCGTGAGGCTGCCGAAGCCTTCATCGCGAGCCAGGAGGCCGGTTGGCGCAACGCCAAACACAAAGCGCAGTGGACCAGCACTCTGACGACCTATGCCTATCCCGTTTTCGGTGATTTGTCGGTGACTGACGTCGAGCTGCCGCACATCAGCAAGGTTCTGGAGCCTATCTGGACCACGAAGACGGAGACGGCCAGCCGTCTACGGGGCCGGATAGAACAGGTCTTGGACTGGGCGACCGCGCGGGGCTATCGCACAGGCCTGAATCCGGCCCGCTGGAGGGGGCATCTCGACAAACTGTTCCCTCGACCCTCGAAAGTATCCAAGCCCGTCCACCACCGCGCCCTGCCCATTCAGGATACCGGCGCGTTTATGGCTGACCTTCGCTCGGCCGATGGCATGGGCGCCCGTGCTTTGATGTTCGCAATCCTGACGGCTGCTCGCTCCGGCGAGGCCCGGGGAGCCACTTGGTCGGAGATAGACCTCGCGCGCGGCATCTGGATCATCCCCGGCTCACGGATGAAAGCTGGTCAAGAACACCGGGTGCCGTTGTCGCGTCAAGCGTTGGACCTTTTGGAGAAACTGCCGCGCATTGCCGGGTCTGACCTGGTGTTTCAGGCGTCACGAGGCGGGCCACTGTCCGACATGACGCTTTCGGCAGTCCTCCGCCGAATGAAGGTGCCCGCTGTCCCACACGGCTTCCGCTCGACCTTCCGAGACTGGGCCGCAGAATACACGGCCTACCCCAGCGAGGTGGTGGAGATGGCCTTGGCCCACACCGTCGGCAACAAGGTGGAGGCGGCTTATCGACGTGGCGACCTGTTCGAGAAACGGAGACGGCTGGCCGAAGAATGGGGAAGGTTCTGCATGTCGCCAGCATCTGCTTTGGCCGACGTAGTTGCAATCCGATCAGCATGACGGCGTTTGATTTTCTCGAAGGAACCATGAGCCTTCAAAGAGCATACATGGGAGACCTGACGATAATTCTCGAACGACTCCGCGACGGGTCCGATTTGATGGTTAGAGAACGTGAGTTCTTAGCCGAGATTATCGACGGCACGCGGAAAAGACCGCCCTATAAGGTGACGGCACTCGAAACGACATTGAGGAACAACCAGATCGTTGAAGAGATCGAATTTGTGCGAGCGGCGTTTCCCGAGGTTCGGCATGTAGTGACGACTGTTGCTGTCAGCTACGCACTTCAGGATAGCTACGTTCATTCGCTGGTTAGAACAGCGAAAAGAGATCATGCTGGATATGCTAAATTGCAGAAGAGAGTTCGACTTCTCGTCGACTTGTATGAAAAACGCCAAGGGCGGGCTCGCTTGAAGCGTCGGCGTCGCCACCGAAGACTTAAAGTCCTTATCCGACGTGGCAGATGTCGGACTTCAGCCAAAACTGTGAGGCTAAGTCAGGGGGTCGCTTCACGCCATTCTTGATGCGTCCGGCGGCGATGGGCGCCAATTAGATGGCCATCGCAAACCTAGGACTGTCGCTATGGCCACCAACC
>JBBQTX010000111.1:0-6622 GCA_038234475.1 Caulobacterales bacterium
CCAGTATCGCTACGCCGACGGCGCGGTCTATGGTCTCGATCCCCGTACCCAGGCGATCAGCCAGGTGACGGCGCTGCTGACCGGTCAGCAGATCAACGTCGGCCAGCCGATGCCGTCCGGCTACGACGTCTACAATGTGCCCTACGACTACCGCGCCCGGTATCCGGACACGGCCGTTGCTCGCTATCGTTACAACGACGGCCAAGTCTATCAGATCGACCCGACCTCCCAGCTGGTCCAGGCCGTCATCCAGTTGCTCAGCTGATGCCGCGCCCCATGGCGACCGATAGGCGCAGGATGTTCGGCTGGGCGCTCGCGCCTCTCGCGGTTGCGGCCTTGGCCGGGTGCGGCGGCGACACCGGCAAGGCGGAGGCGGGGAAGGCGGCCGAGCCCTCGTCCCGGACCCTCGCCGCGACGGTTCAGGGCGGGGACTATGACACCCTCGGCGGCACCCTGACCAATGCGGGACTGATCGGCGTGCTGGAGGGCAAGGGTCCCTACACCCTGTTCGCGCCCGCTGACGCGGCCTTCACCGCCGCCGCTGGCGGGGCCGACTTCACCGACGAGGCCATGCGGGCCCAGGGGGCCGCCCTGTTACGCGCCCACATCGTCCCCGGGGCCCTGACCCGCGCCGACATCGTCAAGGCGCTGGACGGGGCCGGGGCCGGCGGTGTCAAGATGCGCACCATGGCCGACACCCTGCTGACCTTCTCGCGCGACGGCGAGGCCATCATGCTAACCTCCGCGGACGGGGCCCGCGCCCGGTTGAGCGGCGAGGCGACCCTGGCCAGCAACGGCGTGCTGCACCCGGTCGACGGACTGCTGGTCAAGCCGACCGCGCCGGCCGGTTAGGACAGGGCCTAGACGGGTGCCGCCGCACCCGTCTGCACCGCCCCGAACACGCGCCCGAAGCTGAACTTAAGCGCCGCGTCGGCCTCGTCCATCGTTGCCAGAACCCCCAGATCCGTCAGGCTGGTGACCCCGTAACCGGAAATCCCGCACGGCACGATGCCGGCGAAATGATCGAGGTCTGGCTCCACGTTCAAACTTATGCCGTGGAAGCTGACCCATTTGCGGACCTTGACGCCGATAGCGGCGATCTTGTCTTCGCGCGACCAACCGGGCCCTTTGCGTTCCACCCAGACCCCGACCCGCCCCTCGCGCACATCGGCGGGCACGCCGAATTCGCCCAGGGCCCCTATCAGCCACTGTTCCAGACCGCGCACGAAGTTCCGCACATCCTTGCCGCGCGCGTTCAGGTCCAGCATCACATAGGCCACCCGCTGGCCGGGACCGTGATAGGTGAACTGCCCGCCGCGACCGGTCCGGTGCACCGGGAACCGCGCCGCATCCAGCAGGTCGCCGTCCTTCGACGACACCCCCGCCGTATAAAGCGGCGGGTGCTCGAGCAGCCAGACCAGCTCGCCCGCCTCGCCCGCCGCGATCGCCGCCGCCCGCGCCTCCATGGCCGCCACCGCCGCCGGATAGGCGACGAAGCTCGGCGACACGGCCCATTCGACCGGCCGACCGTCGGCGCGGACCAGTTTCGATACGGTTTCGCTTAAGGCTTGGGAAAGCATGACGCATCCAATGTGGGGGTCGGGAGCGCCATGCAAGTCAAGACCGCCCACGACCCCGCCTCCTCAGCGTCAGCGTCAGAGTATCCAGTGAGCCAGATCGAAGCCGTCGAAGTCGAGATCTCGGTCGTCCTGGGCCGCTCCGTCCTGCCGATGAGCCAGCTGCTGCGGATGGGCCGCGGGGCGGTAATTCCGCTCGACGCCTCCGAACACGACGAGGTCTGGATCCTCGCCAACAACCACCCGGTCGCCCGCGGCGAGATCGAGATCCGCGAAGACCGCATCGCCATCACCGTGACCCGCGCGGCGGACGTCTACGATTTCATGGCCGGCGCAGCGTAGGCAGAAGGCAGGAGGAATTAGGGAAAGGGAGTTCCTTAACGCCCGGGAAGGCTCTGCAGTTTGGATATGAGGCCATGCAGCATGCGACCGAGTTCATCGGCTGTGCTCGAGAGATCATCGATCGACCCGGGAGGGGCCACGCTGACCCGTTCGGCGAGTATCAGGTGCGTTTCCAGTTCCACGAGCGACCCTTGGGCGATCCGCAGGAAATTCAGGTAGGCTGGCTCCTGCGGGCCGGCGCTTCCGCTTCGATCAGTCGACCGACCAGCCCGGGATAATCCGCTTGCAGGTTGTGCTGCCTGATCTGGCAGGATTTCAGATAAGCGACAAACCCGCCGTCACGGCCAGACCAGAGGTTGCGACAAGAAGCAGGCGACGGAACAAACGCATCGTTTTTCTCCCGGACAGTAGGACTTGTGGTGATCGGACCGCCCATTGGCCCCGGACGACTGTAAAGCGACCATTGCATTTCGTCAAGCGCGCTTTACTTCTTCCGGCGACGGATCGTTCGGGGATGACCTCGGGCCGGATGCAACCACATCGATGGCCTGTTATTAAATGCAATCATGGCGTTCGGCGTGTATGATTTCGTCACTGGAGCCGCTTGAACCGCTTGGCAGCGAAGCCCACGTCCGCTATCAGCCCCCCTCCGATGCGGGCGGTCGTGGCGGAATTGGTAGACGCGCAGCGTTGAGGTCGCTGTTCCCTAACCGGAGTGGAAGTTCGAGTCTTCTCGACCGCACCATCGTTTTTACAGGGCAAATCATCGACTTATCGCTGATGTAAGAGTTCGGGGAGGCCGAGCGTGATCAAAACCGCAACAGCCCCGCCGCCGCCTTCCCTCGAAGACGAGATCGACAACGACGCCTTGGACGAGGACTACGTCCTGACCGCCGGCTTCGTCGAAAAGGTCGTCGACGCCGCCGACGACGGCGACGGCCCCCGTCTGCGCGCCCTGCTCGAAGACCTGCACCCGGCCGACGTCGCCGACCTCATGGGCTTCCTGAACGGCGAGCACCGGGCAGAGGTGGTGCGCTGGCTGCCGCCCGAACTGTTGGCCGAGACCCTGCCCGAGCTCGACGACGGCATCCGCGAGGAGGTGCTCGAGCACGTCGCCCCCGGAACCCTGGCCTCGGCGCTGCAGGAGTTGGATTCCGACGACGCCGCGGCCGTGGTCGAAGACCTCGAGGCCGACCAGCGCGAGGCCGTGCTGTCGGCCATGCCCGACCTGAACCGCGCCGCGATCGAGAGCTCGCTGGGCCATGCCGAGGACTCCGCCGGCCGGCTGATGCAGCGCGAGGTGATGGCCGCGCCGTCGTTCTGGAACGTCGGCGACACCATCGACCACATCCGCAAACAGGGCGACGACCTGCCCGAGCTGTTCTTCGACATCTATGTGGTCGATCCGTCCAACCGGCCGGTCGGCGGCATCGCCGTCAGCGGCCTGCTTCGCGCGCCCCGCACTGCCGCCCTGGCCGACATCATGGAGCCGGTCAACGAGATCGCCGTCGACCAGGACCAGGAGGAGGTCGCCTACATCTTCGAGAAATACCACCTGATCTCGGCCCCGGTCATCGACGCCGCCGGGCGGCTGGTGGGTCAGATCACCGTCGACGACATCGTCAACATCATCCAGGAAGAGAACCGCGAGGACATCCTGCGCCTCGCCGGCGTATCCGACGAAAGCCGCGGTGCCGGCGTGTTCGGCGTGGTCCGCTCGCGCATCCCCTGGCTGGTGGTCAATCTGGGCACGGCCCTGTTCGCCTCGTCCGTCATCGGTCTGTTCGCGGCAGAGCTGGAGGCGCTCGTCTATCTGGCCATCCTGATGCCGGTCGTGGCCTCGATCGGCGGCAATTCGGGGACCCAAGCCCTGACTGTCGCGGTTCGGGCCCTGGCGTCGCGTGAACTGACCTCGGCCAACGCCGGACGCATTCTGGGGCGGGAAGTGCTGGTCGGCCTGTTCAACGGCACGGTCATCGCCATCCTGCTGGCCGGGGTGGCATGGCTGTGGTTCCACATCCCCCTGCTGTCCCTGACCATCGGCCTGGCGGTGATGATAAACCTGCTGGCCGCCTCCCTGGCCGGGACGCTGATCCCGCTCGTGCTGGACCGGCTGGACCGCGACCCGGCGGTGGCCTCCCCGGTCTTCGTGACCTGGATCACCGACACGGTCGGATTTTTCAGCTTCCTCGGCCTTGCGGGCGTCATCCTGCTCTAGCATGGCTTGCGGGCGGCGCGGCCCTTGCTGGTTCTCCTGCAGGGCGAACGCCCCCGTCTCGATTTGGGTCAATCCGTGTCCGCAGCGACCAAGCCACATCCGAAGGTGTCCCGCGAGGGGATCGTGCTCATCAAGAGCTTTGAGGGCTTTCGGCCGCGCGCCGTACGCGACGAAGACGGCCGCTGGGTCATCGGCTACGGCCACACCGCCTCGGCCCGCGAAGGCCTGAGCGTCGGCGAGCAGGACGCCGAACTGCTGCTGCAGTACGACCTGATCCCGGTGGTCAGGACACTGAACGACGGCGTTGCAGCCGCGCTGAACCAGCACCAGTTTGACGCCTTGGCCAGTTTCGCCATCTCGGTCGGCGTCGACCGCTTTCTGGCGTCCGACGTGCTTCAGCGGCTCAACGAGGGTCAGGCCGGTCAGGCGGCCGACG
This sequence comes from Caulobacterales bacterium, assembly GCA_038234475.1. Lineage (GTDB taxonomy): Bacteria > Pseudomonadota > Alphaproteobacteria > Caulobacterales > Caulobacteraceae > Brevundimonas. Next base: position 4,574 of record JBBQTX010000111.1, read on the forward strand.
CCCTGATCGGCTGGCCCGAGACCGCCGCGCCGGACGCCAATCTGCGCCGTCGCGCCGCCGAACGCGCCCTCTTCGTCGCCGATCCGGCCTCGCCGGTGCTGTTGGCCGACCTGCTAGCCGCACCCCTGCCCCCGCCGCCCGTCGAAGTCCCGGCTCAGCAAGCCGTCCGCCCCGACTTCACTTCGGCTGTCGCCACCCTTCTGGGCGAGGATCGGCCCGCCCCGGACCCGGCCCCTGCAGCCGCACGGCCGCCCGCTTTCGCGTCCGGCGAAGCCCTCGCAGCTTCCCAGCTGCAGCGCTATTCGCCCTATTCCGCCAGCGTGGTCGGCCCGTTGCCCGGCTTTCCAGCTGCGGACTCCTTGCCTGCGCTGGCGGAAGCGCCGTCGCCCGACCCGGTCGCCGAGACGGACCGACCGGTCGAATCCAAGGCTCAGCCTTTGCCTGAGGTGGAAACGGCGATAACCGCCCAGACCGATCCCGAGCCCGAGCCCGAGCCCGAGGCGCAGCCCTCTGCACGGGCCGAGTCCGTCACCCCGCTTGTGTCGGCCCCGCCGACCGCCTCGCCCTTTCCGACCATGGACCCGCTGGTCCTGACTCCGCCGACCGAGGCCGACTTCATCGAGGCCGCGCGCCCGACCTGGTCGCCCGACGAGCGCGGCGTCGCGCCGGCGGCCGAGGACGAGACCGTTCTGTTCGACGACGAGCCGACCCTGTCGGTGCTGCGTCACGAGGTCGAGCCCGCCGAGCCGCGCCGCTTCGACTGGAGCCATACCGGTGCATTTCTCATCATGGGTGCCACGGGGCTGATATCCTGCGCCGCCTCAGCGGCCGCCTTCCGCCTGTCGGTCGAGCAACCGTCCGATATGGGGGAAACCATCGTCATTGCCTGGGCCCTGGCTCTGATCGGCATAATCTGCGTCGGCGTGTCGTCGTGGAACCTCTATGTCCGTTGGGGCAGGAGCGACTGACTTTCCGCGACCGGCGGGTGGTGCTACGCCCCCCGCCATGAGCATTCCCAACGCCCCCCAATCGCTGGATTTCGGCCTCGGCGAGAACGCCGACATGATCCGTGAGACCACCGCCCGCTGGGCGACCGATCGTCTGGCCCCCCTGGCCGCCGAGATCGACGAGACCAACGCCTTCAAGCGCGAACTCTGGCCCGAGATGGGCGAACTGGGTCTGCACGGCATTACGGTCGAGGAGGAATACGGCGGCCTCGGCCTCGGCTATCTCGAACATGTGGTGGCGATGGAGGAGGTGTCCCGCGCCTCCGCCTCGATAGGCCTGGCCTACGGCGCGCACTCCAACCTGTGCGTCAACCAGATTCGGCGCTGGGGCACGGAAGCTCAGAAGCAGAAATACCTGCTGAAGCTGATCTCCGGCGAACACGTCGGGTCGCTGGCCATGTCCGAGGTCGGCTCCGGATCCGACGTCATGTCGATGCGCACCCAGGCTCGCAAGGACGGCGACCGCTACGTCCTGAACGGCACCAAATTCTGGATCACCAACGCCCCGCACGCAGAGACCCTGGTGGTCTATGCCCGCACCGGCGAGGGCAATGGTGGGGTCACCGCCTTCCTGATCGAGAAGGGCATGAAAGGCTTCAGCGTTTCCAAGAAGCTGGACAAGATGGGCATGCGCGGCTCGGACACCGCCGAACTGGTGTTCGAGGACTGCGAGGTGCCGGAAGACAACGTCATGGGCCCGGTCGGCGGCGGGGCCGGGGTATTGATGAGCGGCCTCGACTATGAGCGGGCGGTGCTTGCGGCCGGGCCGCTGGGCATCATGCAGGCGGCGCTGGACGTGGTCCTGCCCTACCTCCGCGAGCGCAAACAGTTCGGCAAGGCCATCGGCAGCTTCCAGCTGATGCAGGCCAAGGTCGCCGACATGTACGTCGCCCTCAACTCGGCCCGGACCTATGTCTATGCCGTGGCTCGTGCCTGCGACCAGGGCAAGACCACCCGCTATGACGCCGCCGGGGCCATCCTCCTGGCCTCCGAGAATGCGGTGAAGGTCAGCCTCGAAGCCGTCCAGGCCCTCGGCGGTGCA
>JBBQTX010000112.1:0-6600 GCA_038234475.1 Caulobacterales bacterium
CGCACCGTCATGTCGGGCGCCGGCGGCATCACCGAGAGCGACGTCCAGCTGGCCAAGTCGGCCGGCGCGCCGATCCTGGGCTTCAACGTCCGTGCCTCGAAACAGGCCCGCGACCTGGCCGAGCGCGAGGGCGTCGAGATCCGCTATTATGCGATCATCTACGACCTGCTGGACGACATCAAAGGCGTGCTCTCGGGCATGCTGGCCCCGCTCCAGCGCGAAACCTTCCTCGGCAACGCGGCGGTGCTGCAGGTGTTCGACATCTCCAAGACTGGCAAGATCGCCGGCTGCCGGGTGTCCGAAGGTGTGGTCCGCAAGGGTGCCAAGGTCCGGATCATCCGCGACGACGTCGTGGTGCTGGAACTGGGCACGCTCACAACGCTCAAACGCTTCAAGGACGAGGTCAACGAGGTCCCGTCGGGCCAGGAGTGCGGCATGCATTTCCAGGGTTTCCAGGACATCAAGGCCGGCGACTACATCGAGTGTTTCACGGTCGAGGAAATCCAGCGCACGCTGGACTAGGATTGACGTCAGGAACGACGGCGCGGCGCGCCGTCATTCCGCCCCATCCTTTCGGGATGAATCACCCATGCGCCGTTTCGTGATCCCCGTTCTCGCCCTGACCGCCGTCGCCGGACCGGCCGCAGCGGAGACGCGCTATCTGGCCTATGACGCCTCGGATCGGGTTACCCAGGCCCTGACGCGCGGCATTACGCTTGAGGCCGACCGCGGTCTGTTCGGCGCGATCAGCGTGCGGCGGATCATTTCGAGCTCCAGCCGGGGCTCGGCCCATATCCGTCGCGGCGGCCCTGACGCGGTGCGCCGAGCCCTGCCGGCCGGTGCCCGCGAAACCGCAGTCTATGCCATCACGCCCGAAGGCGGCGGACGGGCGCTGGGCCGGGCGCTCTGCCCCGGTTCGGACGACGCCTGGATGGTGCTGGGACGGGTGCGGCTGGCCCGCCCGCTGACCGTTCACGCCGTCGGTCGGTGGGCGGACGGGACCTATCGCCATTGTGTCCGGCTATCCTACGACTGGCGTGGCGAGTGGGCCGCCCCGCCCGCCAGCGGTCCCGCCGACGATCCCGGACCGACTGTGGCCCGATAGGCATTCGTGCTGTCGCAAAGCCGCGTTAAGATCCCGGCCATGACGTCCATCGACGCACCGACCCCCGCCGCGCCCCGCAACCGGGGTATGGCCCGCCTCGCGGCGGGGCTGGGCTTTGTGTGCCTCGTGCTCTTTCTGCTGGCGATCGAGCAGAAACAGGCCGTTGCGGCTTGGTCGGTGGTCCGGGAAGAGGTGGTGCCCACGGTCGGCGACGCCGCAGGCTGGGCGATCGACGGCGGTCCCGGCGGCCTGTCGGGATTACAGGACGCCGTCCGCCGAAACGACACGACGTTAACGGCCGATTCAGGCGACCGGGCGTTGACGGGCGAGTTCGATCCGGTTGACGAGGCCACGCGAGACGCCGTCGGCACCGCCATCTTCATGGGCGCGAGCATTCGTCTCGAAAAGGGCGACAGCTTCCGCACCCAACCCATGCGCATCGTCCTGGGCCGCGAGTCCTTCGTCGCGGGCCAGACCTTCGCGGACCGGCTGGCGGCCGCGCCCGATGCCCAGATCGAACTGCGCAGGATTGTTCCGGTCACCCGCGGGTCGCCCGTCGCAGCGACCTCTCTGTGCGGTGGAGAGGTGCCGGGCGTCGTCGCCCTGCTGCATCGCCAGGGGCGGCTCGATATGTTGATGTTCCGCACCCGGACGATCGTCGGTCCCGACGCGCCTGCCGATGCCCTTTGCGGCGTCTGGCATTTCCGCGCGCGATAGGCCGGATCGACCGAACGGCCTTGCCAGATCGGGCTGGCGCGCTAAGCTTTGCCGCATATCAAGCTTTGCCGAACACTGGAGTCGATCATGAAGCGCAATGCCATTCTCGCCGTCCTGGGCCTCGCTACCCTCGCCATCGCCGGATGCGACGAAATGAAGGCGGGTTTCGACAAGGGGTATGCCGAGGGCAAGGCCCGGGCCGAAGCGGACAAGGCGGAGAACGCGGATAAGGCTGAAACGCCCGCCCCCGCCACCGCGGAGACGCCCGAGAAAGCGCCCGCGCCGGCCACCTGATCCCGATGCGGGCCGGCACGCTCACACCGTTCGTGCTGGCCGCGTGTCTGGGGGTCGTCGCGGCCTTGTGGACCTGGACCCTGCCGGGCGATCCGACGCGGTTTCCGGCCACGGTGACCGATGGTGTCGAGATTCACATCCTGAACAACGGCTTTCACACTGATCTGGCCGTGCCGCGCGCGCGCTTCGAGACCGGTGGAGGCCCGCTGGCGGAGGCATCACGGTCACTGGGCGCGGGCGACTGGGTTCTGATCGGCTGGGGTGATGCGACCTTTTTCGTCGACGAAAGTCCGATGGAAGGGCGGCTCCTCGATGGCGCGCGGGCCTTCTTCATGCCGGGCAACGCCTCTGTGGTGATGCTGGACCCCGAGGTGGGCGACCCGCAGCGGCGCTTCGCGCCCGACAGCCGCCGGACTTTGCGGCTGTCTCAGGCCGGTTTCGATGCCATGAGATCACGGATTGAGGCCTCCCTGGAACTCGAGGATGGCCGCCCCCGCCTGTCCACCGCCCGACCCGGTGCCGGCGCGCGATTCTTTGCCAGCCAAGAAAAATTCTGGATCGGTTACCTCTGCAACAGCTGGACGGCGCGGGTCCTGAACGCAGCCGGCCTGCCGGTCCGGCCCATGCGCGCGGTGACGGCGGGCGAGGTCATCGCCAGCCTAGACCGGGCCAAATTGGACACCGCGCGCTCACGGGACTAGACCCCGCGCTCTTTACATTCTGCCGCGCTCGAAGGCCTCCAGCCTTCCGAGCCGACGCGGCTTCGCTTTTCAGCCGGGTCCGAACCCCGGCGAGCGACGAGGACAACAGCATGAGCAACCGCAAACCCAAGAAGCCCGTCGCCAAGGCCGGCACCGTCAGCCAGCGCCAGCTGCGCGCTTCGGAAATGATCCGCCACGCCTTGGTCGAGGTCATGCGCGAGAACGAGATCCGCGACGACGCCCTGGTCGGTGTGTCCGTCACCGTCACCGAAGTGCGGCTGTCGCCCGACCTCAAACACGCCACCTGTTTTGTCGAGCCGCTCGGCGCGGGCGTCGACACGGCACCGGTTGCCGGCCAGATCGACGCGATCGTCAAGGCGCTGAACGTCCACGCCAAATTCCTGCGTGGAGCGCTGGGGCGGCATATCGACATGCGCTTCACCCCCGACCTGCGCTTCCGCCACGACGAAAGCTTCGCCGCCGCCGAGCGCCTCAACCGGCTGTTGGACGACCCCCGCGTTCGCGCCGATGTCTATGTGTCGCCGTTCGAGGATGATGACTTGGACGACAGCGACGGGCCATCCGGCCCTCAACTAGCGCGAAGCGCGGCAGGACCCCGGGAAGAGTCCTGATGGGTCGCCGCAAGAAGGGCGAGATCGTCAACGGCTGGGTCTGTCTCGACAAGCCGTTCGGCATGGGCTCGACCGAGGCGGTGTCCAGGGTCCGGCGGCTGTTCGACGCGCAGAAGGCCGGACACGCGGGTACGCTCGACCCCTTGGCGTCCGGCATCCTGCCGATCGCCTTGGGCGAGGCGACCAAGACGGTGCCCTTCATGATGGACGCCGGGAAAGTCTATCGCTTCACCATCAACTGGGGTGTCTCGACCGACAGCCTAGACCGCGAGGGCGAGATCACTGCCCGGTCTGACGTGCGGCCCGCTGTCGAGGCGGTTCGGGCGGCGCTGCCGGCCTTCGTCGGCGAGATCGATCAGGTGCCGCCGCAGTTCAGCGCCATCAAGGTCGACGGCCAGCGGGCCTATGACCTGGCCCGGGGGGGGGCAGAGTTCGAACTGGCCAGCCGCCGCGTGACGATCCACGAGGCCGAGGTCTCAGACAGCCCCGACGCCGACCATGTCGAGATCACGATGCGGACGGGCAAGGGCGTCTATGTCCGCTCGCTGGCGCGCGATCTGGCGGTCATGCTCGGCGCGGAGGGACACGTTTCGGCCCTGCGTCGCGAGCGCGTCGGACCGTTCTCGACGGAAAACGCGGCGACACTGGATATTCTGGCCGATCTGGTGCATAGGGACGCCGCTTCGGAAGGCTTGCTTCCCGTCGCGACCGCCCTGGACGACATCCCGGGACTGGCCGTGACGGATCAGGATGCCTTCTCGCTTCGTCAGGGACGACCGATCGTTCTGCTCCCCCGACAGGTCGAAACGCTCAAGAGCCGCCTCCGGGACGGCTCCAGAACCGTTTCAGCCTTCCAGGGACCGACCCTCGTCGCTCTCGGTCAGTTGCGGGCCGGCCGGCTGGAACCCGACCGCGTTTTCAATCTCTAGGCCCGAGCCATCCGGCGAAGGCTGGGACCAAACCGGCCCTCAAGCAGCGCGAAGCGCGGTAGGACCAAGAAAGGACTCCCGATGTCGATTACTGCTGAACGCAAGAACGAAGTCATCGCCGACAACGCCCGCACCGCGGGCGACACCGGCTCGGCCGAGGTCCAGGTCGCGATCCTTTCGGAACGCATCGCCAACCTCACGGACCACTTCAAGACCCACAAGAAGGACAACCATTCGCGCCGCGGCCTGCTCAAGATGGTCTCGCAGCGTCGTCGCCTTCTTGACCACCTGGTCAAGGTCGATCGCGAGCGGTACGCCGCCCTGATCGGTAAGCTGAACCTGCGTCGCTAGGCGCGGGGTAGGCGGAACAGTTTCGAGGCGCGGGCCACGTCCGCGCCTCTTTCCGCATCCAGAGACCGCCGCGCGCTGCGGTACGTACGGCGCAGGAACCCGGTCGGTCGAGGCGTTCGCGCCGAGGCCGTGAATCGGGTTCCCAAGGATACTGACGCGAGGGCCATACCGGTCCTCTTCTTCCCGGGCGGCTCGCGATGGCGCGGACGCCCATGGACCGAAGGACTGAACGCCCGACGCTCCACCCACTGATGGGACCCCGCGTGGAATACGCCCGCAGGATACGAAAGACGAAACATGTTCGATATCAAACGCAAGACAATCGACTGGGCCGGCCGCCCGCTGACTCTTGAGACGGGCCGCGTCGCCCGTCAAGCCGACGGCGCAGTCCTGGCGACATATGGCGAGACTGTGGTTCTGGCCACCGTCGTCTATGGCCGCGCGCCCAAGCCGGGCCTGGATTTCTTCCCGCTGACGGTCAACTATCAGGAAAAAACCTTCGCCGCTGGCAAGATCCCGGGTGGCTATTTCAAGCGCGAAGGCCGGCCGACCGAGAAGGAGACGCTGGTCTCCCGCCTGATCGACCGCCCGATCCGCCCGCTGTTCGTCAAGGGCTTCAAGAACGAGACCCAGGTCGTCGTTACCGTGCTGCAGCACGATCTGGAGAATGACCCGGACATCGTCGGCCTGGTCGCCGCCTCGGCCGCCCTGACCATCTCGGGCGTGCCCTTCATGGGCCCGATCGGGGCCGCGCGCGTCGGCTATATCGACGGCGAATACGTGCTGAACCCGACCCTCGACCAGCTGCCCGAGAGCCAGCTCGACCTCGTCGTCGCCGGCACCCAGGACGCCCTGATGATGGTCGAATCCGAAGCCAAGGAGCTGTCGGAAGAGATCATGCTGAACGCCCTGATGTTCGCGCATCGCGGCATGCAGCCGGTGATCGAGGCCATCATCGAACTGGCCGAACACGCCGCCAAGGAGCCCATCGACTTCAAGGCCGAAAGCGTCGAGGAGATCGTCAAGGCCATCGACAAGCTGGTCGGCAAGGACCTGCGCAAGGCCTACGGCGAAACCGTCAAGCAGACGCGCCGCGACGGCATCGGTGAAGCCAAGGTCAAGGCCGCGGCCAAGCTGGTGAAGACCGACGAGAACCCGGACGGCGTCGACTCGGCCCGGTTCGGCGTCGCCTTCAAGGAATGCGAAGCCCACGTCCTGCGTCGCGACATCATCGACAACGGCCACCGCGTCGACGGCCGCGCCGTCGACAAGGTCCGCAACATCGTCTCGGAAGTCGGCATCCTGCCGCGCACGCACGGCTCGGCCCTGTTCACCCGTGGTGAAACCCAGGCCCTGGTCGTCGCCACGCTCGGCACCGGCGAGGACGAACAGTGGGTCGACGCCCTGGCCGGAACCTACAAGGAGAAGTTCCTCCTGCACTACAACTTCCCCCCCTACTCGGTCGGTGAGACCGGGCGTATGGGCGGCGCCGGGCGTCGCGAAATCGGCCACGGCAAGCTGGCCTGGCGCGCCCTGCGCCCGATGCTGCCGTCGGCGGAAGACTTCCCCTACACGATCCGCCTGGTCTCCGAGATCACCGAGTCCAACGGCTCGTCCTCGATGGCCACGGTCTGCGGCGCCTCCCTGGCCCTGATGGACGCGGGCGTTCCGCTGAAGTCGCCGGTCTCGGGCATCGCCATGGGCCTGATCCTGGAGCCGTCGGGCGAATACGCCATCCTGTCCGACATCCTGGGTGACGAAGACCACCTGGGTGACATGGACTTCAAGGTCGCCGGCACCGAGAACGGCATCACCTCGCTGCAGATGGACATCAAGGTCCCCGGCATCACCGAGGAGATCATGACCAAGGC
>JBBQTX010000113.1:0-6537 GCA_038234475.1 Caulobacterales bacterium
CACGGCGGGGTGCAGGTGATCGAGCGGCTGGGTCGCGCGGCCTTCGGCGACCGCAAGGTCGTGCCGACCGTGGTCGGGGTGCTCGTCACCTTCCACATCGTCTGCCTGGGCTGGATCCTGTTCCGGGCCGAGAATTTCGACCTCGCCGTGGCCATGCTGCAGGGGCTGGGACGGATCGGGCCGGTGACGATGCTGACGCCCCTGCTGCTGACGTTGATCGTCGGCGGGCTGGCCATGCACTGGCTGCCGCCGCGTGCGATCGAGGGCGTGGCCGAGCGGCTGAAGGCGGCTCCGTCGATCACGCTCGCCCTGCTGATCGGGGCGGCCTTCCTGCTGATCGAGGCCGTGCGTCCCGAGGGCGTGGCCCCCTTCATCTATTTCCAGTTCTGAGGTGTTGTTGACGCCATGACCGATGAGCGTGACCCCCCTGAAATCCCGCTGGAGCCGTTTCCGGTTTACCGGCAAGTGTCGCCCTTTCCGCCGCTGAGCGAGACGGGCGTGCGCACCGCCGGCGATCCCCCCAGCGACTGGAACCAGGGGGCCGACGCCCACGACCTGCCGACGCGGGAGAACAGGCTGGCGACGCTCGGCCGGTTCGCCTTTCCGCCGGCCCCGCCGCTGGACGACGAGGGGGTGGCCGCGCGCGATCTGCGCTGGACCAGCCGGACGATCGTCATCGTGACGGCCTTCATGCTGGTGTTCAACGCCGTCTCACCCCTGAACTGGTCGCGCCAGCAGGCCCCCGGCTGGGTGCAGGGCACGGTGCAGCAGGTGTCCGAGGTCTGGGTCAACCAGTTGGCCGTGTTCGGCGTCGACATGCCGCGTCAGGGCGTGCGCGAGGCCTGGATGGCGGCGCGCGACGCGCGCTTCGTGGGTCAGGAACCGGTCCCGACCGCGCCTTGACCGACCGCGCGCGTCGGCCCTAGCCTGTTTCGGCCCCCTCGGGGCGTTCACGGGAGTTCATCATGCGTCATCGTCTGCTCGGCCGGGCTCTGCCCGCCTGTGTCCTGCTGGCCGCCCTGTCGGGGCCGGTGCTGGCCCAGGACGGACTGGCCTATCAGCAGCCGCCCGCGCCGATCGCGGAGATACTGGACACGAAGCCGACTCCGACGCCCAGCCTGTCGCCCGACCGGACGACGCTGGCGCTGTTCGACCGGGCCAACCTGCCGCCGATCGCCGAACTGGCCGAGCCGATGCTGCGGCTGGGGGGATACCGGATCAATCCGCGCAACAATGGCCAGGCCAACAGTCGCGTCGCCTGGCTGACCGGGCTCACCTTCCAGCCCGTCGCGGGCGGGTCTGCCCGGACCGTGAGCCTGCCCGCCAATGCGCGCTTTACCTCGCCCGGCTGGTCGCCGGACGGCCGGTCGGTCGCCCTGCTGATGGACGCGCCGACAGGGCTGGAGCTTTGGGTCGTCGATGTGGCCGGCGGACAGGCGCGAAAGCTTACCGGCGCGCGGGTCAATGCCACTGCGGGGGGTGCGTTCGACTGGCTGCCGGACAGTTCTGGCCTGATCGTGCGGATGACGCCGGAAGGGCGTGGCCCGGCCCCCGACGTGACCCGCCCCCCGAGCGGACCGACCGTCGAGGAGAGCATCGGACGGACGGCCCCGGCGCGGACCTATCAGGACCTGCTGGGCAATGCCGGCGACGAGGCCCTGTTCGCCCACTATTTCACCTCCCAGCTGACGCTGGTTCCGCTGAACGGGCGGGCCCGGACGCTGGGTGCCCCGGCCATCTATCTCGGTGCCAGCGTGTCGCCGGACGGTCGTCATGTGCTGCAGACCACGGTCAAGCGGCCGTTCAGCTATGTCGTGCCCGCCGCGCTGTTCCCGGCCGATGTGGTGGTGAGCGACCTGCAGGGCCGGGTCGTGCACCGGGTCGCCGACCTGCCACTACGCGACAACATCCCGACCCCGTTCGACTCCGTCGCACCGGGCCCGCGTTCGGCACAGTGGCGGGCCGACGCGCCCTCGACCCTGGTCTGGACCGAGGCCCAGGACGGGGGCGATCCGCGCACCCCCGCCGAGGTGCGCGACCGGGTCTTCACCCTGGCCGCACCTTTCAACGCCCAGCCGACGCCACTGATCGACCTGAAGGACCGCTACGGCGGCGTGATCTGGGGCGACGCCGACACCGCCCTGGTGATCAGCCGGCAGTTCAACAACAGGCGCGAGACCCGCTATCTGGTCGATCCGTCCAATCCCGGGCAGGGCCGCGTCCTGCTGGAGCGGAACTATCAGGATCGCTACAACGACCCGGGCTTCCCCGTGACCCAGGCCAATGCCAGCGGCTTTCCGGTGATGCGGTTCACCGCCGACGGGGCGCGGGTGCTGATGAGCGGTGCGGGCGCGACACGCGGAGGGGAGTTTCCCTTCCTCGCCGCCATGGATCTGGGCACCGGCGCGTCCGAGCGGCTGTGGACGTCCGAGCCGGGGGCCTATGAGAGTCTGGTCGGAATTCTGGACGAGAACGGACGGCGGCTGGTGACGCGGCGCGAGACCAAGGCCGATGCGCCCAATCTGTTCGTGCGCGACCTGGATGCGCAGGCGACGGCTCTGACGACTTTCCCCGACCCGGCCCCGCAACTGGCCGGGGTGACGAAGCAACTGATCAGCTACACCCGGGCCGACGGGGTGCAGCTGTCGGGGACGCTGTATCTGCCTGCCGGCTACGACAAGGACCGCGACGGGCCGCTGCCGCTGGTGATGTGGGCCTATCCGGCCGAGTTCACCGACGCCGCCGTGGCGGGGCAGGTGGTCGACACGGCCAACCGCTTCACCCGGCCGGGCGGGATCAGCCACCTGTTCCTGCTGACCCAGGGCTATGCCATTCTGGACGACCCTTCGATGCCGATCGTCGGGGTCAACGGGGCCGAGCCGAACGACACCTATATCGCCCAACTGACCGCCAGCGCGGAGGCGGCGGTGAATGCCGTCGTCGAAATGGGCGTGGCGGACCGGGACCGGATCGCGGTCGGCGGTCACAGCTACGGTGCCTTCATGACCGCCAATCTGCTGGCTCACACCGACCTGTTCCGCACCGGAATAGCGCGTTCGGGTGCCTATAACCGCACACTGACGCCGTTCGGCTTCCAGGCCGAGCAGCGGACCTACTGGGAGGCCGGCGACACCTATACGGCCATGTCACCCTTCACCTTTGCCAACCGGGTCAATGAGCCGATCCTGCTGATCCACGGCGAGGCCGATGACAATTCCGGCACCTTCCCGGTCCAGTCCGAGCGCTTCTACGCGGCCCTGAAGGGGCAGGGGGCGACGGTGCGCTATGTGGTGCTGCCGCTGGAAGCCCACGGCTATCGCGCGCGGGAATCGGTTGGCCATACGCTGTGGGAGATGACCCGCTGGCTGGATACCTATGTGAAGAACGCGGGGCCGCGGTAAGCTGGATCCCTCTCCCAGTGGGAGAGAGAGACCGCGCACGGCGGCGTCAGCCGTCGTTCTGGCGCGGTCGGGTGAGGGATCGATCGCGGCCGATCGGACACCGTAGCCCCTCACCCTTTCGCGCAAGGACGACCGCTCCGCGCTCGTGCGCTCAAACCCTCTCCCGCCGGGAGAGGGTTCAGACCTCGACGATCTCCCCCAGTCCGTCCGCCGTCCTCGCCACGGTGAAGGTCTTGAGCAACGAGGCTTCATAGGGTTTGGCGAAGATGGTCGAGACGGTGCGAAGTTCGGCCTTGGCCTGATCCGGGGTCAGGGTTAGCAGGACATAACCCTTGGCGGTCTGGTCGCAGAAAACGACCTCGTCGTTGGTCTGCATCAGGGCGGCCCCGACCGGCACGCCGGGGGTGGCGTCGCCGACCGAGGGGCTGGAGATGGAACTGGTGCCGAACTCGACGCCGCGGCGGGCACCGTCGGCGGCCTTCAGATCATTGACCCAGAAGGCGTGGCTGTCGCCGGCGAGGACGATGGGCTGGACGCCCGCCTCTTCGAAGGCGGCGTAGAGGCGCTCGCGGCCGGCGGGGTACCCGTCCCAGGCGTCGAGGTTGAAGGGCACACCGAGTTTGAACAACTCGATCGACTGCCGGATGCGGGGCCGGACGGCGTCGGGCAGGCTGGCCAGCAGGGCGGCGATCTGGGACGGATTGGCCATGGTGGTGATGTCGGGACCCTGGACGCGGGCCATGACCACCTGGTTGCCGATCACCTGCCACGGCTTGCCCGAGGCCTTCGAGGCCGCCAGCGTGGCGCGGACCCAGTCGCGCTGGTCGTCACCCAGCAGGTCGCGGGCGGGCTCGTTGCGCTTCGCCTGGAAGGCCGCGACATCGGGTCCGGCCGCCGTGACCGGCATGTCGCCTTCGTAGGTCAACTGCTCGCCGCGCGCCATCAGCCGGGTCTCGACCATCAACAGGCTGGCCAGATCGCCGAAGTCGAAGCTGCGTTGGATGGCCTCTGGGGTCAGGCCGGCGCGGGGCTCGCGGATCGGCATCCACTCGAAATAGGCCTTCAGCGCCGCCGCCTTGCGGGTAGCGTAGTCGCCCTCGGTCGCGGCGCTGTGGTTTTCGGCCCCCTGGAGCCAGGCGTCATTGGCGACCTCATGGTCGTCCCAGACGCAAATGAAGGGCGCGCGGGCGTGGGCGGCCTGCAGGTCTGGGTCGGACTTGTACTGGGCGTGGCGGGTCCGGTAGTCGGCCAGCGAGACGGTCTCGCGCGGCGGTTCGGGAACACGGTTCAGGCGGGTGCCGGAGGCCATGCCATAGTCTTCGGGCCCGGCCCCGTATTCGTAGATGTAGTCGCCCAGGTGCACGACGGCGTCGACGCGCTCCAGCTTCGACAGGGCGTCATAGGCGTTGAACAGGCCGCCGGGGTGGAGTTGGCAGGAGACGACGGCCAGGACGGCGTCGGGGGTTGGGCCAGCGGGCAGGGTGCGGGTGCGTCCGGTGGGCGAGACCACGTCTCCGGCGACGAATCGGAAGAAGTAGTCCTGACCCGGTTCGAGGCCCTGGCCGTCCAGATCATGCTTGACGGTGAAGTCGCGTGACGCCCCGGCCCGCAAGCCCGAAGAGCGGCGCACGATTTCCGAAAAGGCGGCGTCGCGCGCGACCTCCAAGGTGACGTCGATGTCGCCGGTGCCGGGGTCCGACGGGGTAACCCTGGTCCAGAACACCGCCGAGCGGGTGTCGGGATCGCCGCTGGCGACCCCGTGCAGGAAGGCGACCGGAGACGCCGGTCGGGCCCCTGCGGGCGAGGCTGCGCCCGCCGCACCTGCCCCGAAGAGGCCGAGGAGGTCGCGGCGGTGCAGGGTCATGGGAGGCCTCTAGTAGCGCAGGTTGAGGGTGACGCCGTAGGTGCGGGGTTCGCCGGCGATGAAGGTCGGAACACCCAGCGAGTCGCCGGTGTTGCCGGCGTCCTTGATGAATTCCTCGTCCAGCAGGTTGTCGCCAAACACTTCAACACCCCAGTTGGCGTCGGACGGCTCGTAGCGGATCCGAAGGTTCATCAGGCCGTAGCTCTCCTGCACCTCGTCGACCACGGTGTCGGGCACGAAATTGGTGGTCTGCAGGCTGGCGCGGTCGTTGTTGTCGTCGAAGAAGGTCTCGGACTGCCAGCTGTAGGTGGGCCGGACCTCGACCGTGCCGCCGAACAGGGCCGTGCGCCAGGTCGCGCCGATCGAGGCGCGGTTGTCGGGCGACAGGCGGAACTTGTTGCCGTCGAAGATGCCCGCCTCGAAGCGCGAGCGGTTGTAGCTGTAGGTGGCGAACAGGTCGAGGCTGTCGGACGGACTGAAGAATACCTGGCCCTCGAACCCGTAGGACGAGGCCTCGCCGGCGTTGGTGGTGATGAACTGGGTGCCGACCTGAACCGTGGTCTGGAAATTCTGGTAGTCGTAGAAATAGACCGCGCCGTCGAGGCGAAGCGCGCCGCCCATCATCGCGGTCTTGGCACCGATCTCGTAGCTGTCGACCTGTTCGGCATCGACGAAGGTGAAGGTCGGGGCGGCGAAGGGCTGTGAAGGCGGGCGAGCTGCCAGGACGGCCGGACGGCGGCCCCGGGCGTAGTTGGCGTAGAGGTTGGTGTCGTCGGTCACGGCATAACGGCCGGTGACGCGCCAGGTGACGCCGTCGTCCTTGAGGTCCTGATTGACGATCGAGCCATTGCCGGCGGTCGGCTGGAAGGTCAGGCCGAACAGCGGGAAGGCGGCGGTGACCGGGGCGTTGGCGGCACCGGGCTGCGCCAGTTGGAACACATAGCCGTTGGCGACTCCGCCGAGGGCCGCAGCCTGCGTGAGGGAGGCCGGGGTGCCCTGTGCGATCAGGGCATTGATCTGGGCGGTCAGGCCCTGGACGGCCAGCAGGCCTCCGAGGATCGAACGGCCGTTAAGGGCGGCGGTCGAAATGCCGGTGGTCTTGTCGTCCTGCGTCCAGCGGACGCCGGCGGCGAATTCCAGCCGGTCGGTCGGGCGCCAGGTCAGGTCGCCGAACAGGTCGAGCGATTCCAGCTCGCTGAAGTTGGTGCCTGTCTCAAGATGCGAGGACTTCAGATTGTTCCGGATACCCGCGATGAACGGGGCGGGAATACC
>JBBQTX010000114.1:0-6509 GCA_038234475.1 Caulobacterales bacterium
GACCCGTAAATCCTACGGCGGATTGATAAGCAGCTCGTAGATAAGCCACCCGCCGCCGAACACAGCGATCAACAGAGCGGCCGTCAATCCGATGGCCAGAAAGAAGCCCTGCCAGGCGACAGGCCGGAACCGGCGCGGCAGGCTGGTGCCCCAGAAGCCGTCGATGAAGAAGACGGCCAGCGCGAGGAGCCTACCCGCCCTCCGGGTACCATTCGCCATATCCGGCAGGTCGTCGCCGTCACTCGTCGCGAACTCGCCGGCCTGGACGCGGGCTAGCAGGGCGCGCGCTTCCGGGATCCGCGACGCCGGTGCCATCAGCCGAATGCCGAGCGCCCGCTGCATCAGGGGATCGACCGTGGTCTGAAACCGCTCGGTAATCGTGACCTCTATCCCGTGCGACGCGAGGAAGGCCGTAGCCAGATCGGCCTCGACGACGTCGGTATAGCGGGCAATTTCACGCAGCGACATATCAGGTTGCCGCCGCGATACGCACGGCGATCATTTCGTATGACAAGGGCTCAAAGCCGACCGACCAGTCGATGATCGGCAAACCCTCGACCCGACCGAAATGCTTCACATTGCGCGTCACGACTGTCCATCCCCGTGCCAGAGCCTGACCGGCGATCAGGATGTCGAGATCGCCAATCGGCGTACCGACCTGGCGCAATCGCGCGGCGAGCTCCCCCGAGGCCTCAGCATCTTCGCGTGTAAAATCCACTGTCGGTAGCTCGGACAATAACCGGTCCAATTGAGCCCGTCGCTGAAACGACCTCCCGCTGGATGCTGCGCCGTGCACCAGTTCCTGAACGACTATGACACTCACCACCCGAGGTATCTCCCGCATGGCGGCGTGATCGTAACCGAACCGTTCATCCCGCCCGCGCGCGCGTAGGACCGCAACCAGTTCACTGGTGTCCAGCGTCAACGTCACCATGCGCTCGGTGGCGTAATCGTCTGCGGTGGCGGATATGGAAAGGGATCACTCGGATCGTCCAAGGCGTCGATCTCTGCCCACATCGCATCGAGTTCTGCCTGTGTCCTGGCAGACTTGCGAATGGGCTCGAGTATCACCCGCTGTCCCTCGCGCCGGATCGCCACTTCCACCGCGTCGAACCGAAACCCTTCGGGGAGGTCGACGGTCTGACCATCGTCATGAGTGAATACCTTCGCCGTATCGGCGACACCGCGTTTCGGATCGACCATGACAGCCTCCTGCGTTTCAAACGTGCAGAATATTAGGTTGCGCGGTCGTCTGCCGCAATCACAGGTCCAGCAGCGCCCGCGCCGGGTCTTCCAGCAGCTCCTTGACGCGGACGAGGAAGGTTACCGCCTCCTTGCCGTCGACCAGCCGGTGATCGTAGCTGAGGGCCAGATACATCATCGGCCGGATCACCACCTGGCCGTCCACGGCCATTGGGCGCTGGACGATGTTGTGCATGCCCAGGATGCCAGACTGCGGCGCATTGAGGATCGGCGTCGACATCAGCGAGCCATAGGTGCCGCCGTTGGTGATGGTGAAGGTGCCCCCCTGCAGCTGGTCCAGCGTCAGGTCGCCGTCGCGGGCTGCCTTGCCGAGCGCCGCGATGCCCTTTTCGATGCCCGCCAGCGACAGCATGTCCGCGTCGCGCAGGACCGGCACGACCAGCCCCTTTTCGGTGCCGACGGCGACGCCGATGTCATAGTGGTTCTTGTAGATGATGTCGGTGCCGTCGATCTCGGCGTTGACCGAGGGCATCTCCTTCAGGGCGGCGACCACCGCCCGGGTGAAGAAGGACATAAAGCCGAGCTTGACGCCGTGGCGTTTTTCGAAGGCCTCCTTGTGGGCGTTGCGCAGGGCCATGACGGCCGACATGTCCACCTCGTTGAAGGTGGTCAGCTGGGCGGCGGTGTTCTGCGATTCCTTGAGGCGGCGGGCGATGGTCTGGCGCAGCCGGGTCATCTTGACCCGTTCCTCGCGCGGCTGGTCGGCGCGAGGGGCGGCGGCCATGGACGCTGCTGCCGGAGTCGGGGCGGGCGCGGAGACCGCCGGGGTGGCTGCGGTCGCCGGGGCGGCACCGATCGCCTTGACGGCGTCGGCCTTGGTGATGTTGCCCTTGGGACCGGTGGCGGCGATGGCCTTGGGATCGAGGTTGTTCTCGGTCACGACCCGCTGGACGGCGGGCGACAGGTGCGGGGCATCCGTTGCGACCTGGGCGGAGACGCTGTCGGCGGGCGCAGCAGCGGGCGCGGCGGCAGGAACCTCGCCCGAGGCGGCGATGCTGCCGATCTGCTGGCCGGGCGTGACGGTGGCACCGGACTCGGCGGAAATGGTCAGGATGCCGGCGGCGGGTGCTGAAACCTCCACCGCGACCTTGTCGGTCTCGATCTCGACCAGGATTTCGTCCCTGGCGACCGTGTCGCCGGATGCCTTCAGCCAGGTCCCCATCGTGCCCTCGGCGACGCTCTCGCCCATGGTCGGCGTCATGATCGGGACGGAGCCGCCCGAGGCGGCTGCGGGCGCGGGGGCGGCGCGGGCCGGCTCGGCTGCGGGCGCGGGCGAAGCCCCGGCCTTGTCTTCGGCCTTCGGAGCCTCGGCGGCCGGTGCCGCAGCGGCCCCTTCGGTGACCACGCCCAGCACGGCACCGGGGGTCACGGTCGTGCCGTCGGCGGCCCTGATCTCGGACAGGACGCCGTCGGACGGCGACACGACTTCCAGCGAAACCTTGTCGGTCTCCAGCTCGACCAGGACCTCGTCCTTGAGCACGGCGTCGCCGGCCGCCTTCGTCCATTTGGCGATGGTCGCCTCGGTGACGGATTCACCCAGTGTCGGGGTCAGGATGTCGGCCATGGTCGGGTCCAGGTCTCTGCTGTGGTTGTCATCCGGATACGGCGTCGCCGTTGTCCGTGACGCTTGTCAGGCGAAGGCGTCGGTCAGGAAGGCGTCGAGTTCTTTCAGGTGCCGGCTCATCAGGCCGGCGGCGGTCGAGGCCGAGGCCGGACGACCGACGTAGCGGGCACGTTTTGACTTCACCGACAGCTTCTCGAGCGTCAGTTCGAGCCACGGATCGACGAAGGTCCAGCCGCCCATATTCTTGGGCTCTTCCTGGCACCAGACCAGTTCGGCGTCGGGGAAGCGGGCCAGTTCGGTCAGCAGCGACTTCATCGGCCACGGATAGAACTGCTCCAGACGCATCAGATAGACATCGGTGATGCCGTCGCGCTCGCGCCGCTCCAGCAGGTCGTAATAGACCTTGCCCGAGCACAGGACGACGCGGCGGACGGCCTTGTCGGCCTTGATCGTGATCCCGGCGACGTCGGGGCGGGTCTGGGCGTCGTCGTGCAGCACGCGGTGGAAGGACGAGCCCTCGGCCATGTCGGCGATGGTCGAGACCGCCTTCTTGTGCCGCAGCAGGCTCTTGGGCGTCATGATGATCAGCGGTTTCCTGAACGGCCGGTGCATCTGACGGCGCAGGATGTGGAAATAGTTGGCCGGGGTCGAGCAGTTGGCGACCTGGATATTGTCCTCGGCGCACTGCTGCAGGAAGCGTTCGAGACGGGCGGAGGAATGCTCCGGGCCCTGCCCCTCGTAACCGTGGGGCAGCAGCATGGTCAGGCCGCACATGCGCAGCCATTTGCGTTCGCCCGAGGTGATGAACTGGTCGATCACCACCTGGGCCCCGTTCACGAAGTCGCCGAACTGGGCCTCCCACATCACCAGGGTGTTGGGGTCGGTCAGGGCATAGCCGTATTCGAAGCCCAGCACCGCCTCTTCCGACAGGGCCGAGTCGATCGCCTCGAACTCGGCCTGGCCGTCGCGGATGTTGTTCAACGGCACATAGCGGGCCTCGGTGGTCTGGTCGACGATGCCCGAATGGCGCTGGCTGAAGGTGCCGCGCACCGAATCCTGGCCCGACAGGCGCACGGGGAAGCCCTCGTCCAGCAGCGAGCCGAAGGCCAGGCTCTCGGCCGTCGACCAGTCGATGTTCTGGCCCGAGGTGATCATCTCGCGCCGGCCGTCGATGACCCGCTTCAGCGTCTTGTGCACGTCCACGGCATTGGGGACGGTCGTCAGCCTGTGACCCAAGTCCGCCAGCTTGGCGGCCGGGACCGAGGTTTCGCCGCGGCGTTCGTCGCCTTCGGGCAGGCCGATGCCCTGCCACTGGCCGTCCATCCAGTCGGCCTTCTGCGCCTCGAAGGCCTTGCCGGCGTCGAACTCGGCGTCGAGGAAAGCCTCGAAGCGGGCGACCTCGGCGTCCACCCCCGCCTGATCGATGACGCCTTCCGCCACCAGCCGTTTGGAATAGATCTCGCGCGTCGACGGCAGGGCGCGGATCTTGGAATACATCAGCGGCTGGGTGAAGGTCGGATCGTCGCCCTCGTTGTGGCCGAAACGCCGGTAGCAGAACATGTCCACCACCACGTCCTTCTTGAACTTCTGGCGGAATTCGGTGGCCACCTTGGCCGCGAAGACCACGGCTTCCGGATCGTCGCCGTTGACGTGGAAGATCGGGGCCTGGACCATCAGCGCCACATCCGACGGATAGGGCGAGGACCGGCTGTTGCGCGGCGACGTCGTGAAGCCGATCTGGTTGTTGATGACGAAATGCATCGTCCCGCCGGTGCGATAGCCCTTCAGCCCCATCAGGGCGAAACATTCGGCCACCACGCCCTGACCGGCGAAGGCCGCGTCGCCGTGGATCAGCAGGGGCATGACCTTGGACCGGTCCAGCGCCCACGTCTCTTCCGGCTGACCGGCGTTGGCCTCGCGGATGTCGAAGGCCTGTTTCGCCCGCGCCTTGCCCAGCACCACCGGATTGACGATCTCGAGGTGCGACGGGTTGGCGGTCAGCGACAGGTGGACATTGTTGCCGTCGAAGGCGCGATCCGACGAAGCCCCCATGTGATATTTGACGTCGCCCGATCCCTCGATGTCCGAGGGCATGGTCGAGCCGCCCTGGAACTCGTGGAAGATGGCGCGATAGGGCTTGCCCATCACCGCCGCCAGGGTGTTCAGCCGCCCGCGGTGGGCCATGCCGAAGACGATCTCGTCGACGCCCAGGGCCCCGCCGCGCTTGATGATCTGCTCCAGCGCGGGGACCATGGCCTCGCCACCGTCCAGCCCGAACCGCTTGGTGCCCGGAAAGCGTTTGTGCAGGAACCGTTCGAAGCCCTCGGCCTCGATCAGCTTGTTGAGGATCGCCAGCTTGCCCTCGCGGGTGAAGCCGTTCCGGGCGAATTTGTCGGGCCCTTCGAAGCGCGCCTGCAGCCAGTTCTTCTCGTCCGGCTCGGCGATATGCATGAACTGGATGCCGATGGTGCCGCAATAGGTTCGCTTCAGCAGCGCCTGCACCTCGCGGATCGTGCCCGTCTGCAGGCCCATTACGCCGTCGAGAAAGATCGGACGGTCGAGGTCGGCTTCGGAAAAGCCGTAGAACTCGGGGGTCAGTTCGGGATTGTGGGTCGGCAGTTCGATGCCCAGCGGGTCCAGCGTCGCCTGCAGATGGCCGCGCACGCGATAGCTTCGGATCAGCATCAGGGCACGGATCGAATCGTGGGCGGCGGCGCGGACGGCCTCATTGGCGATGCCGACCGGGACGGCGGCGGACGGCCCGGCCGCTAAGACCGACGCGGGCTTCTTCGGGTCGGGTTTGGCCGCCGGCCAGCGACCGTCGAACACGCCCGTGGCCTCGGTCGGCTCACGGGTGTCCGAACGCCCCCAGGCCCCGGCCCCGGTCGCGGCCCTGACCGTTTCGGCGCTGTCTCGAAGCTGGTCGAAGAAGGCGCGCCATTCGGCCGAAACGGACGTCGGATCGATCGCCCATTTCTCGTGCAGGTCCTCGATGAACGAGGCATTCGCGCCATACAGGAAGCTGGTCTCGGCAAAGACCTGGTTCAGCCGACCGGCATCGTCCGCCATCGTATCGTCACGTCCCTTGGGCGGCGCGCGCACGTCTGCGTGCGACCGGTGCCGCTGATATAGGCGCTGTTTCCTTATGGGTCATGACCGAATGGCGGCGAAAGCTAAAAAAACCCTCTCCCGACGGGAGAGGGGTTCCGAACCGTCACCCCTTCAGTACGTCCACCAGCGTCGTCCCCAGCCGCGCCGGCGACGGCGACACGGTGATGCCCGCCGCCTCCATGGCCGCGATCTTGGACTCGGCGTCGCCCTTGCCGCCCGAGACGACGGCCCCGGCGTGGCCCATGGTGCGGCCCTTGGGGGCGGTGCGGCCGGCGATGAAGCCGACCATGGGCTTGGAGCGGCCCTTCTTCGCCTCGTCGATCAGGAATTGGGCCGCGTCCTCCTCGGCCCCGCCACCGATCTCGCCGATCATGACGATGGATTTGGTCTCGGCGTCGGCGAGGAACATCTCCAGCACGTCGATGAATTCCGTCCCCTTGACCGGGTCGCCGCCGATGCCGACCGCCGTGGTCTGGCCGAGGCCCTCGTTGGTGGTCTGGAACACCGCCTCATAGGTCAATGTGCCCGAGCGCGAGACGATGCCGACATGGCCCTTCTTGAAGATCGACCC
>JBBQTX010000115.1:0-6412 GCA_038234475.1 Caulobacterales bacterium
GGGCCTATGCGGGTCTGCAAAGAAAACCCGGAGAACCAACATGGCTCGCGTCAATCGTCAGTGGGTGCTGCGCCAGCGCCCCAAGGGCCTGATCCAGCCGGGCGATCTTGAACTGGTCGAGGCGCCGATCCCGGCGCTGAACGAATCGCAGGTGCTGGTCCGCACCGTCTATCTGTCGCTGGACCCCACCAACCGGACCTGGATGAACGACGCCGAGGGCTATCTGCCGCCGGTGCCGATCGGCGGCGTGATGCGCGGCCTGACCCTCGGCGTGGTCGAGGAAAGCCGCTCCAGCCGGTTCCGGGCCGGCGATGTGGTCACCCCGCTGTCGGGCGGCTGGTCCGACTATGCCGTGGTCAACGAGATGGAGCTGCGACAGGTCCACCGCGCCCCCGGCATGCCCCTGACCGCCAACCTCAGCGTGCTGGGCATGACCGGGATGACGGCCTATTTCGGCGTCACCGACGTGCTGAAGGCCAAGGCCGGGGAAACCCTGGTCATTTCCGCCGCCGCCGGCGCGGTCGGATCGATCGCCGGCCAGGTCGCCAAGGCTCGCGGCGCGCGGGTCATCGGCATCGCCGGCGGGGCCGACAAATGCCGCTGGCTGACCGAGGCGCTCGGCTTCGATGCCGCCATCGACTACAAGAACGAGGACGTCGGCGCGGCGCTGGACCGGCTGGCCCCGGACGGGGTCGACCTGAATTTCGAGAATGTCGGTGGCGACATCATGATCGCCGTCTACAACCGGCTGAAGACCCATGGCCGGATGGCCGTCTGCGGCCTGATCTCGGCCTATAATGCGACGAAGATGCCTCCGTCGCCGAACTTCAGCCGCATCATCACCCACCGCCTCGATATCCAGGGCTTCCTGGTGCTCGACTACGCCCACCGCGCTCGCGAGATGGTCGCCGAGATGGGCCCCTGGCTGCAGAGCGGCGAGGTCAAATGGAAGGTCCATGTCGACGACGGCCTGGAAGGCGCGCTCGATTCCCTCAATCGCCTGTTCACCGGCGACCACGACGGCAAGCTGCTGGTCCGGGTGTCGGAAGAGCCCGCGGGTTAGGCGCTGAAATGAGCGAGCCGCTGCACGTCCATTTCGAGGATTTCGGGGTCGGCGAGGTCATGTCTCTGGGGGCCTGTATGGTCGACCCGGCGGCGCTGGACGTCTTCGTCGAGCGGTTTTCCCCCGGCTGGGACGTCTCGTACGGCGCGCCGGACGCCATGGTCTATGCCCTGTGGAGCCGGCTGTTCGCCGAGAAATCGTCCGGCTGGGCCCAGTCAAAAGTGCTGGCCGTCGACGGTCTGCGCTTCATGCGCAACCCGCCGGCCGGCGAACTGATGCGCGGGCGCATGACGCTGATGGGCAAGGATCCGGTCGGCGACGAAAAGGGCATCGTCATCGCCCAGCACGACCTGCTCGACGAAGCGGGACGGTTGGTCTTCTCCTGCCTGACCCGGGCCCTGCTGGCCCGGCGGTAGGAGCGGGTGGCTGATGGAAAGATCGGGGCGAGAGGATCGCTCGACCACCCATCACCCGCCACTGTCCCCTGAACTCAGGCGTTACCGGCGACCGGCTGCGCGGCGGCGGCCTTCTGGAAGGCCATGGCGATCAGGCGATCCCAGCCCAGCAGCGACACCAGATGGGCGTAGATCTGGCCCAGGGCGCCGTTGTCGCGCAACTCGGCCAGCTTTTCGACCGGCAGAGCCTTCAGCTTGTCTTCCGAGACCGCGAAATACTCGGCGATCTTCTGCGGCGCGGCGGTGGTGCCGTCGGGGTTGCGCGGCGTGAACACCGCTTCCTTGATGTCCAGCAGGTCCAGATCGGTCAGCAGCTTGACGAAGGCGTCGGTGCGCTGGCGCTCCTGCTCGAAATTGTTGCAGAACTCCATCGCCTGCTGGACGTAGGGCGACGGCTGGCCGTCGACGAACAGCGGCGTGGCACCGCCTTCCTTGATGAACGGCGCCGCGCGATCCATGCACAGGATCAGCCGCTTCTGGACGTCGTCATTGGCGAAGACGAACGGATAGCGGCGCACATAGGCGGGGATATAGGCCTCGGCGCGGAACTCGCCGGCGTCGTTGACGAACAGGTTCTCGCCGCCGCGCAGGCCCATCACCGCCATCGGCATCTTGTTGTCGCCGACGAAGATCACCGGATAGGACAGGGCCCCCGGCGCGAACTCGGTCACCGTCAGCGGCACCAGATTGGCCCCGGCGACGAAGGCATAGGGCTTGTCGACCGCCTCGACGCCCAGCGTGCCGTGGGCTTCGACCGACAGGGGCTCGGGCTGTCCGTAGAACAGGACGGTGCCGGACAGGGGGGCCGTGGACGTGGTGTCGGTCATGGACTGAGGGCTCTGGATTGACAGGAAGGCGGGCCTTCTAGCCCAGACCCGTCCGGGCGGCAAACGGGCTCGCCCCCCGGGCGTTCAGAACCGGTAGCTGATCCCGACCCGCAGGTTCCGCCCCGGCAGGGGCGCGATATCCTTCTGGAAGCTGGCGTGCTCGCGGGCCTCCGCGTCGGTCAGGTTGGCCGCCTCGGCGAAGAGGATGACATTGCGATCGGCGAACGGTCTCACCACCCCCTTGAGGCTGACCAGGGTATAGCTGTCGGTCGGCAGTTCGAACGTGGTCGTGCGATCCTGCTCGCCGACGTGGCGCACCGCCAGCCCGACATCGAACCGCCGCGAGGTCCAGTCCACGCCTGCCGTGGCTGACCACGGCGGGATTCGCGCTGCCGGACCGAGATCGGTCGAGGCGCGAACCTGATCGGCGGCGCCGGACAGGCTCAGGGCTCGCTCGCCTTCTTCCCAGATCCGGTAGCGAGCCTCGGCCTCGAAGCCGCTGAAGGACGCGTTGGTCTGGACATAGGCAAAGATCGGCAGGTCCGAATCGACATCCGTCAGCCCGGTCGGCCTCAGGTCGATGAAGCCGTCATAGTCGGCGTGAAAGGCGTGCAGGTCGAATTCGAAAGGACCCGAGGCGAAATGCGCGGTCCCCTCGATCGAGGTCGCGACCTCGCTGTCCAGATCGATGTCCCCGACCTCGAAGGCGCCGGTGGCGATGTGCGCTCCTTCGGCGAACAGTTCGACCTCGCTGGGCGCGCGCTCGCTGCGCGCCACGCTCAGTCCCAGGAACAGCGGGGCCGACGGCCGGACGAAGACGCCAGCCGAGGCCGAAACATTGCTGAAATCGCGGTCGCCCGCCAGGCTCTCCAGCGACCGGTTGTCCAGACGCAGACCGCCCTCGAAGCCCACTGTGCCGCGGTCGAACCGCTGGACCGTGTAGAGCCCCTGTTCGGCGATATCGGTCTTCGGCACATAGGCCTCGTCGCCCAGGGCGTCGAAGGTGCGGTCCAGCACCTGTGCCCCGACCACGCCCTGCCAGCCGTCCCGCTCGCGCTGGATCAGCTCGAACCGCCACTCGTAGCCGTCCGAGAAGAACCGGGTGCCCACTTCGTCCCCTTCGAACTCGGTGTGCTGATAGTCGGCGTAGCCGGCCGACAGCCGGGCGGCGCTGAACGGACCCGCGTCGAAATTCAGCGAGCCCCGCAGGTCATAGCGGGTCTGTTCCAGCCCGATGGAGACGCTTTCCTCTTCCGCGAGGGGGTCCAGCGGGTCCGGCTCATGGGCGTGACCGGGCACGCCATAGGTCGTCTCGACGCGCTTGACCGAGGCCCCGATAAAGCCGCGCGATCCGATCCAGCTGACGCCCGCGCCATATTGATCCAGTTCGACGAAGGTGTTCTCGACCGTGCGCTCGTCGCCGGCCGTCTCGCCCTCCTCGTCCAGCAGACGCTGCGATTCCGGGTAGACCGGCACGTCATAGTCCGAGGCGGAGCGGGTGAAACCGTCCACCGTGAACACCAGCGGCCCGGCGTTGGCCTTGAGCCGGCCGCCGAAGCTGGTTCCGTCATCGACGGTCGAGCCCTGAACGCTGATGTGGCCGTCCAGCCCGCCCTCGGCCGGCTCGGACGGGATGCGGTCATCGATGATGTTGACCACGCCGCCGATGGCCGAGCCGCCGAACACCAGGGTCGACGGGCCCCGCACGATCTCGATGCGCCGCGCCTCGGCGGGATCGACCGCGACCTGGTGGTCCGGCGAGACCGAGCTGGCGTCGATCAGACCCAGGCCGTTGGTCAGGACCTGCACGCGCGGACCGGCCAGTCCGCGGATCACCGGGCGGCTGGCTCCCGGCGCGAAGCTGGAGCTGCGAACGCCGGGCAGGCCGTTGACAAGGTCCCCCAGTGTCGCCGCCGGAGCCACGGCCAGGTCTTCCTCGTCCAGAACCTCGACCGCCAGCAGGCTGGCCTGGTCGGTGACGCCGAACGGCGTGCCGGTGACGATCACATCGTCCAGGATCGACGGGCGCGGCGCGCTCTGCGCGGCGGCGGCACCCGCAAGGGCGGACCAGCCCAAGGCGGTCAAAAGGGCGGCACGGGAGACGGCGGAGAGGGTCATGGGGAGGTCCGGGTACATAACGATCCGGAAGTGTTATGAGATAACATCACAGACCGTCAAGCCTCATCTGTTGCGACGCCCGCCGGGAACCATTAGCTCTGGCCCATGGGCGACGCCTGCGATCACCACCATCACGACGGCCCGCCGGACGCGGCCGAGGTCGCCCGGGCCACCGCCGCGGCCGGGTCGCGGCTGAGCGCCGAAGGCGAGCGGATGACGCCCGCCCGGCTGCGGGTGCTGGAACTGCTCCTGGCCGCCGGCGAGCCGGTCAAGGCCTATGACCTGATCGCCCGCTTCGGCGCGACCGGCCGGCCCGCCAAGCCGCCCACCGTCTATCGCGCGCTGGAGTTTCTCGAGCGCATGGGTCTGGCCCACCGCATCGCCTCGATCAGCGCCTATGTGGCCTGCACCTCGGATGCGCCCGACCATGCCGCCGCCTTCCTGATCTGCGACTGCTGCGGCGCCACGACCGAGGTCTCGGCCCCGGTGGCGGGCGATCTCGGCCGCGCCGCCGAGGCCGCCGGCTATGTCATCGCCCGCACCACGATCGAGGCCCACGGCCGCTGCCAGTCCTGCCGGTAAGGCTTTCGCCGGGATCAGCGGATCGGAGGGCCGCTGGCATTCGCCGGGGCGACCGCCTATCTCCCCGGCATGGACGCGATCCGGCTCTCCCCGCCCCGCCGCCTGAAGCTGCCGGTGTCGCACCGCGGCGGCACGGGCGAGATCAGCGTCCTCGATTTCGGCGACGAAAAGCGTCCTGTCGACCTCGTCTTCGCCCACGCCAACGGCTTCAACGCCCTGACCTACCGCACCCTGCTGGCCCCCCTGTCGGGCAGCCTGCGCCTGTGGGCCCCGGACCTGCGCGGTCACGGGGCCACGACCCTGCCGGCCGAGCCGGGCGGGCGGCGCGACTGGTCCGATCACCGCGACGACCTGATCGCCCTGCTCGATGCGCTGGACGGCCCCCCGGTGGTGCTGGCGGGCCATTCGATGGGCGGCACCGCCGCGCTGCTGGCCGCCGCCGAACGGCCCGACCGGGTCTCCGGCCTGGTCCTGCTGGACCCGGTGATCTGGACCCGCTGGACCGTGGCCGTGTTCCAGCTGCCGCTGATGGGCCGCCTCGCCTCGCGCATTCCGCTGGTGAAGAATGCGCTCAAGCGGCGCGCCGTATTCGACAGCCGCGAACAGGCCATGACCGCCTACACCGGTCGCGGGGCCTTTCGCGGCTGGCCCGAGATGATGCTGGCCGACTATCTCGCCGACGGCCTGACCCAGACCTCCGAGGGGTTCAGCCTGACCTGCGCCCCGCAATGGGAGGCCTCCAACTATGGCGCCCAGGGCCACGACCCGTGGCGGGCGCTGAAGCGGCTGACCTGCCCGATCCATGTGCTCAAGGCCGAGGCGGGCTCGACCTGCCGCCTGCCGGACACGTCGGCGCCGAGCGCGCCCGGGGGGCCGGGCGAGCGGCCCAACCTCACCGTCCAGACGGTGCAGGGCGGCACCCATTTCTTCCCCATGCTCAAGGCCGACGTGGCCCGCGACGCCCTGTTCGACGCGGCGGTCTGACGCCGCTGGCGCCCGCGCGGGTCAGGGGCTAAACCGCTGGCCACCGGACGCCCTGTTTCATTCCCGAGGACCGCCTCCCCCATGCGTGAGATCACCCACTTCATCGACGGCGCGGCCTTCACCGGCGCCTCGGGCCGGTTCTCGGACGTGTTCGATCCCAATACCGGCGACGTCCAGGCCCGCGTGCAACTGGCCTCGGTCGCCGACATGGATCGCGCCGTCCAGGCCGCCCAGGCCGCCTTCGAGGGGTTGGCATCGACCAACCCCAAGCTCCGCGCGCGGGTGATGTTCGAGTTCAAACGCCTCGTCGAGGCCAACCTCGACGACCTTGCCGAACTGCTGTCCAGCGAGCACGGCAAGGTCGTCGCCGACTCGAAAGGCGA
>JBBQTX010000116.1:0-6282 GCA_038234475.1 Caulobacterales bacterium
TTGGTTTGTGTGCCGGCCTGTCACGCCGGAGGTCGCGGGTTCGAGTCCCGTCACTCGCGCCATTCCCTTTTATATCGCGATCTGGGATTGGCGCCGCGCCGGAGGACCCGGCGGCGCACCACCCTCTATTTGCAATCAATCGCGTCGGCCTAAGCCGCCCGCCCCGCGACCAGTACGTTCTGCACGCGCCGCCCCAGCGGATCGCGCGACTGCCAGGTCTCGCCGATCGCGGCCGCGACCACGTCGGTGCAGAAGCGGGGGATCAGCATGTAGGGCCGCATATTGGTCAGGCAGATCCGCTCGCCGGTCAGCGACCAGCGCGCCGACAGCCGCCGCCCGTCGGAGAACTGCGCGGCATAGGTGCCGTCCGGATTGAACCAGTGTTTGACCCAGCCGCCGTCCGGATAGCGGGACACGACGGTGTTGCCGAAAACGGCATTCATCTCTGCCCGACCCGGACCCGCAGCCAGACACGCGACCGCTAAGGTCGCGACGGCAAGTGTACGCAGCATGACGGCCCCCAGCTTAACCCTTCCCGCAACGGAATATTAACAATCCGTTAGGGAAAGCCAAGCCCGGTCACCCGGCACACGAATAGTTGACTATTGCGTGGGGACTTCTATATGCGGCGCACGTTCGGGACAGGACTGGCGATACCGCGCCGCCCGCTCGCCCAGAGACCAGGGCGGTTCCGCGACATCGCAAGACGTCCCGATGCGCGGGTCGTCCGTTCTCCAGTCCCAAGGACCCATGACCGAATTTTCCCAACTGGGCCTCTCGCCCACGACCCTCCAGGCGGTCGCAGATACCGGCTATACGACCGCCACCCCGATCCAGGCTTCGGCCATTCCGGTGGCCCTCGCCGGCCGCGACGTGCTCGGCATCGCCCAGACGGGCACCGGCAAGACCGCAGCCTTCACCTTGCCGATGATTGACCGGCTGAGCTCGGGCCGGGCCAAGGCCCGAATGCCGCGCGCCCTGGTGTTGGCCCCCACCCGCGAACTGGCCGACCAGGTCGCCTCCTCGTTCGAGAAATACGCCAAGGGCACCAAGCTGAGCTGGGCCCTGCTGATCGGCGGCGTCTCCATGGGCGACCAGGTCACACTTCTGAACAAGGGCGTGGACGTTCTGATCGCCACGCCGGGCCGGCTGCTGGACCTGTTCGAGCGCGGCAAGGTGATGCTGAACGGCGTCGAGATCATGGTCGTCGACGAAGCCGACCGCATGCTCGACATGGGCTTCATCCCCGACATCGAGCGTATCTTCAAACTGACCCCGCCGCGCCGCCAGACCCTGTTCTTCTCAGCCACCATGCCGCCCGAGATCACCCGACTGACGACCCAGTTCCTCAAGGACCCGACCCGGCTGGAGGCCTCGCGCCCCGCTATGACGGCTGAAACCATCACCCAGTATCTGGTCCGCATCCCGTCCAGCGACCCCAAGACCAAGCGCGCCGCCCTGCGTGCCCTGATCGGCCGCGCCGACGTCAAGAACGGCATCGTCTTCTGCAATCGCAAAACCGAAGTCGACGTGGTCGCCAAATCCCTCAAGCAGCACGGCTTTGACGCCGCGCCGATCCATGGCGACCTTGACCAGTCGTTGCGCACGAAGACGCTGGCCGCCTTCCGCTCCGGTGAGCTGAAACTGCTGGTGGCCTCCGACGTCGCCGCCCGCGGCCTCGACATCCCGGACGTCAGCCACGTCTTCAACTACGACGTCTCGCACCACGCCGACGACTACGTCCACCGCATCGGTCGCACCGGCCGCGCCGGCAAGACCGGCCAGACCTTCATGATCGTCACCCCGGCCGACGACCGGTCGCTCGACAAGGTGCTGAAGCTTATCAAGATGGATCCCGAAGAACTGGTCCTGGACAGCGCCGACCTCGGCGATAGCCGGGAACCGGCGCGCCGCGAGGCGGGCCGGCCCGAGCGGCCAGCGCGAGGACGCGCGCGCAGCGCGCCGCCGGCACCGGCCGCAAACGCCGAATCCGGGGTTGAGGCGACGGAGGTCGATGCCCAGGCGTTCGCTGAACCCGGGGTCGCCGAGGCGGCACCGACCGGCACGCCCGCCCCCGCCGCGATGGACGAGAGCGCCCGACCGCGCCGCTCGCGGAGCCGTCGCTCGTCTAGACCGGCCGCTGACGCGACGGTCGAGATCGGCACGTCGGCTCCGGCCGCGCCGCCCCTCCCCGCACCCGCCGCCCCGACCCAGAGCCGGCCCATGCAGGAGACCCACCTGCGCCAGTCCGACCGGCGCGGCGACCGCCCGGAGCCCGAGACCCAGCGCGCCAACGGGCGCCCCTTTGGCGAATCGGAAATCCCGGCCTTCCTCCGCCGCACCGCCTCCCTCAAGGGTTGAAACTGCTGGACATCCCGAATCCCCGGGCGCGGATTTAACTCCCCGTTACAGAACGGCGGTTTAGCTTGCGTCCAGGAAACGGGTGCCTTCGGTGCCGCGTCGAGGGATGCGCATGACGGGTCAGGTCGAAACCACGCTTCGGGGGCCTGAGGCCTATGGTCTGGCACGCCGGGTCATCGAAGACATGGAAGCGGCTGGCGTATGGCCGACGCCGCTGAATTTCGAATTGTGGATCCACTATCTGGGCGACCCCGACGGGCCACTGGGGCGCGAAATCCAGCGCCTTCTCGCCACCGCCGAGCCGTTCACCGAGGCCACCACGGAAATGCTGGCGGCGGAATATCTGCCGCGTGGCCGCCTGACCGAAGAAATACGCGACGCCGGCCGTGTGCTGGACCGTGAACTGTCCAGCGTGTCGGAGGCCATCTCGCGGGCCCACAAGACCCAGGCCGCCTATGGCCAGACCCTGGACCAGGCCGCGACCAGTATAAAGGACGTCGGCGACGGCGCGGGACTTCAGGCCATTGTGTCGGGCCTGACCACCGCCACCCGCCGGGTCCAGCGCGAGAACGAGACGCTGGAGCAGAAGCTGGAAGTCTCGACCCGCGAGGTCGCCCGTCTGCGCGAACACCTTGAGCAGGTCCGGCGCGACGCCATGACCGACGCCCTGACCAATCTGGCCAACCGCAAGGCCTTCGACGAGCATCTGGCAACGGCCTGCGAACAGGCCGACAGGCACGGCACCGGCCTGACCCTGGCCGTGCTGGACATCGATCACTTCAAGCGGTTCAACGACAACTGGGGCCACCAGACCGGAGACCAGGTGCTGCGCTACGTAGCGAGCGTGCTGGGCCGGGTCGC
The DNA here is from genome assembly GCA_038234475.1 of Caulobacterales bacterium. Classification (GTDB taxonomy): domain Bacteria; phylum Pseudomonadota; class Alphaproteobacteria; order Caulobacterales; family Caulobacteraceae; genus Brevundimonas. Next base: position 3,223 of record JBBQTX010000116.1, read on the forward strand.
CAAACAGCCCCGTCTCGCGGCGCGCTACGGCGGCGAGGAGTTCGCCATGATCTTCCCGCACGAGAGCGTGGCCGAAGTTGAAAAGGCGTTGGAATCCGTTCGCCTCGAGATCGGCTCGCGCGCCCTGCGTCGCCGCTCGACCAATGACGAACTGGGTGCCGTGACGCTGTCGGCGGGCTTCGCGCGCCGTCGGCCCGACGAAACCGCCTGCGGCTTGCTGGATCGCGCCGACGCCGCCCTCTATGCGTCCAAGCGCGCCGGCCGGAACCGCGTCACCAACGCCGATCGCGTCGATCAGGCCGCCTGAGACCTTTCGCCGCCGCAGAAACCAGTCAGATAGCCCGATGCGCAGTCTCGCCTTCGCCCTCGCCTACTGGACGCTTTCCATCGTCTACGCCTCGGCCGCCGCCTTCGCGGCGATCGCCCCCGGGCGGGGTCCGACCACCTGGATCATCCGCCGCTATGTCAAGCGCATGGTCCAGGCCATGCGGTTGTTGGCCGGCATCCGCATTCAGGTGCGCGGACGCGAGCGACTGCCGACCGGTGCCTTCATCATCGCCTCCAAGCACCAGAGCTGGGGCGACGGCTTCGCTACCTACGACCAATTCGAGGACCTCGCGTTCGTCACCGGCGACCATCTGGAGAAATTCCCGCTGCTGGGCACGGTGCTGCGCAAACTGGGTGCCATCGTCGTCAACAACTGCGGCGGCCGCGATGCGCGCGAGGCGCTGAAGCACCGCTCCGCCGACGCGCATGCTGCCGGACGCAAGATCCTGATCTACCCGGAAGGCAATCTGGCCAGGGTGGGTGAGAAATTCCGCTACCGCTCGGGCGTCTGGCACATGTACCGCGACTTCGACATGCCGGTCGTGCCGCTGGCCACCAACCTGGGCCTGTTCTGGCCGCGCGAGGAATTCCGCAAGACCCCTGGCACGGCGACGCTGGAGTTCCTCGACCCCATACCGACGGGATTGGGCAAGGAGGAATTCCTCGCCCGGCTTGAAGCTGCGGTGGAAGGCCGGACCGCCGAACTGATCGCCGAAGCGACCGGCGATCCTGTCACGCCGGCGATGCGGGTTCTCGCGCCCGATGAGGCCGCCAGAGAAGCGAAGAAGTTGGCCGCCTAGACCGCCGGAATCACCGCGCCGTCGTATTTGGCCGCGATGAAATCCTTGACCGCCTGGCTGCGCAGCATGGCCGCCAGAGCAACGATGCGCGGGTCTTCACGGTTGTCGGGCCGGGCCACCAGGAAGTTGACATAGGGACTGTCGGCGCCTTCCAGCGTCAGGGCGTCGCTCTTCGGCTTCAGGCCCGCGTCCAGCGCATAGTTTGTGTTGATCACCGCCATATCGACCTGGTCCAGCACCCGGGGCAGGGTCGCGGATTCCAGCTCGCGGAAGCGCAGGTTCTTCGGATTGTCGACGATGTCGCGCAGGGTCTGCAGCGGATTGACCGGGTCCTTCAGCCGGATCAGCCCGGCCTTCTGCAGCAGGATCAGCGACCGGCCGATCGACGACGCATCGTTCGGCACGGCCACCTGGGCACCGTCCGGCAGTTCGGCCAGCGACCGGAACCGGCGCGAATAGGCCCCCAGCGGCTCGACGTGCACACCCGCCACCGTGACCAGGTCCGAGCCGCGCGAGGCGTTGAACTCGTCCAGATAGGGCTGGGTCTGGAAATAGTTGGCGTCCAGCCGGCGTTCGACAAGTTGAGTGTTCGGCTGAACATAGTCGTTGAACACCTTGATTTCTATGTTCACGCCATCGGCCGCCAGCAACGGCTTGATGTGCTCGAGGATTTCGGCGTGCGGCACGGCAGTCGCGCCGACGATCAAAAGCGTATCGGCACTTGCGGCCTTTTCGGCCCCCTGCCCGCAGGCGGCGAGCATCAGGGTGGCGGCGGCGATCAACAGGGAGCGGCGGATCATGGACAGGCCTTTCGGGGGAGCGATCAGCGGTGGGTAACGGAGGCGACGAAGCGGTCGCCCAGCATCTGGAGTATCTGCACCAGAAGCAGCAGCAGGACGACGGTGACCACCATGACATCGGTCTGGAACCTTTGGTAGCCGAAGCGGATGGCGAGGTCGCCCAGCCCGCCCGCACCGACCGCACCGGCCATGGCGGTGTAGGACACCAGGGCGATGGCCGTGACCGTCGCTCCCGCGATGATGCCCGGCATGGCTTCCGGCAAAAGGGCCCGGGTGACGATCTGCAAGGTCGAGCCGCCCATGGCCTGGGTCGCCTCGACCACGCCCTTGTCGACTTCGCGCAGCGCCGTTTCGACCAGACGCGCATAAAAGGGCGCGGCCCCCACGACCAGCGGGGGAATGGCTCCGGCCACGCCCAGCGAGGTCCCGACCAGCAGCAGGGTGACCGGGATCATCACGATCAGCAGGATGATGAAGGGCACCGATCGCAGGATGTTGACGATCAGCGACAGCAGGCCGTTGACCAGTGGATTGGCCGCCAGGCGTCCCTTTCCGGACAGATAAAGCAGCACCCCCAGCGGTATGCCGAGCAGAACCGTCAGCACCATCGACCCGACCAGCATCAGCAGGGTGTCGCGGCTCGCGCGGGCGATCTCGGGCCAGTCGATGTTGATCAACAAGTCCTGCATCAGGCGGCGTCGCCCACGCTTTCGACGACCACGCCGCAGGCGACCAATTGCGCCACGGCCGCTTCCGCGTCGCCGCCGGTGAAGGCCACCACCAACTGTCCGTAAGGCTCGCCTCGGATGCGGCTGATGCGGCCCGACAAAATCGAATAGTCCACGCCCACCGACCGGGCGACCCGGCTCAGTTCGGGCTCATAGGTCGAGCCGCCGCGGAAGGTCAGTTTCGCCAGCCGCCCGCCCGGCGGCACGTCGGCGGTCTCGAACCCTTCCTCGCCCTCGGCCAGCATGGCGCGGGTCGCGGCATGTCTGGGATGCAGGAAGACGTCGGCGGTCGCCCCCTCCTCGACCACCCGCCCGTCCTTCAGCACCGCCACCCGGTCGCAGACGCGACGCACCACCTCCATCTGATGGGTGATCAGCACGATGGTCAGGCCCAGTTCACGGTTC
>JBBQTX010000117.1:0-6261 GCA_038234475.1 Caulobacterales bacterium
GCGGCAGTCATCGAAGGCGACCATGGCCGTGGGCTGGCTGTTCCAGCCCATCTTCTTCTCCTGAGCGCCAAAGCTCAGGCCGGGCGCATCCTTCTCGACCACGAAGGTCGAGATGCCCTTGGGCCCCTCCCCTCCGGTGCGGGCCATGACGACATAGACGTCCGACGTGCCGGCCCCCGAGATGAACGCCTTGGAACCGTTCAGCACCCAATCGTCGCCGTCGCGCTTCGCCGTGGTGCGCAGACCCGCCGCGTCCGACCCGGAGCCCGGCTCGGTCAGGCAATAGCTCGCGATCAGCTCCATCGTCGTCAGCCGCGGCACATAGCGGGCGCGCAGGTCGTCCGAGCCGAATTTGTCGATCATCCACGCGGCCATGTTGTGGATCGAAATGAAGGCCGCCGTCGACACGTCGCCGCGCGACAGCTCTTCGAAGATCAGCGCCGCCTCGACCCGGCCCAGCGCCATGCCGCCGTGCTCCTCGCCGGTGTAGATGCCGCAGAAACCCATCTCGGCGGCCTGTTTCATCACATCGACCGGGAAATGTTTGGTCTCGTCCCATTCGGCCGAATGGGGGGCCAGTTCGGCCTCCGCGAATTGGCGGGCGGCGTCCTGGATGGCGCGCTGGTCGTCGGTGAGGGCGAAGTCCATGGAGCGTTTCCTCGATACGTTGACGGGGCTTCTAGGGCAAACCATCTCCCGGGGGGAAGGCTGCGACCCCGACTGACGTAGGCCCATGCCAGGATTGCCGCATGGACCCGCTGCCGGATTTCGGACTGTTCAGACTATTCAGACCCTGTTTTTTTGGAGCCGGGTCGCCGCCTTGGGATCCGGACTTCAGACTCTCTGGACTCTTTGGACCCGCTTTTTGACGCCGCTCGGACCGGGTTTGGACTCTCTGGACCCTTTGGACCCTGTTTTCCCTCGCCCCCAACCCGGCTATGAGCCGTGCATGACCACCCCCTTCGCGCCCGCCGCCTTCCCCTACGCTCGCCCCCGCCGTCTGCGTTCGTCGCCATGGGTCCGCCGCCTCGTCGCCGAGACGACCCTGACCCCCGCCGACCTGGTCTGGCCGCTGATCGTGCATGACGGGGCCGAGGACCGTGTGCCGGTCGCCTCCATGCCCGGCGTCTTCCGCCTGTCGCCGAGAGCCGCCGCCGCCGCCGCCGTCGAGGCCCGCGACCTCGGCATCCCCGCCGTGGCCCTGTTCCCTAATGTCGACGGCGCGATCAAGGACGCGGTCGGCACGGGCGCGACCGATCCCGACGGCCTGATCCCCACCTGTATCAAGGCCATCAAGGACGCGGCCCCCGGGGTCGGCGTCATGACCGATGTGGCACTGGACTGCTACACCGACCACGGCCACGACGGCGTGCTCGAGGACGGTCGCATCCTCAACGACGCCAGCCTCGAGCGACTGGCGGAACAGGCCTTCATTCACGCCCATGCCGGGGCCGATATCGTCGCCCCGTCCGACATGATGGACGGCCGCGTCCAGGCCATCCGGGAAGCCTTGGAAGCCAATGGATATCAGGACGTTATGATCCTGTCCTACGCCGCCAAATACGCCTCGTCCTTCTATGGCCCCTACCGCGACGCGGTCGGCTCGGCCAAACAGCTGACCGGCGACAAGCAAACTTACCAGATGAATTACGCAAACTCCGACGAAGCTCTCCGCGAGGTGGCCATGGACCTCGCCGAGGGCGCCGACGCCGTCATGGTCAAGCCGGGGATGCTCTATATCGATATTATTCAACGTGTTGTGGAGACTTTCAAAGTCCCTACCTTCGCCTACCAGGTCTCTGGCGAATACGCGATGATGAAGGCTTCCGCCGCCAACGGCTGGCTGGACGAGGACCGCGCCATCCTCGAAACCCTCCACGCCTTCAAGCGCGCGGGATGCGCCGGCGTGCTCAGCTATTTCGCGCCACAGGCGGCGCGGTTGTTGGGAAGTTAAGTCCCACGCTGACGGTCCCAGAACCTTCGTCTTCCAGGGTCAGGCGCGCCGACCAGCCATCATAGGCGACATCGACATTGGCGGGCACGGCGGCCTTGAGCGCATTGTAGTCGAGGTCGAGATGCAGATTGGTCAATACCGCGCGCCGGACCCCCGACCGGGCGATCCAGTCCAGCGTGCGCTCGACATGGGCGTGGGTGGGATGCGGCGTCCAACGCAGCGCGTCGACGATCCACAGTTCGCAGCCCCGGACCGTGTCCAGCGCGGCCTCTTCCAGATCGGAAACATCGCTGGAATAGGCGACGGGGCCGATGCGGTAGCCGACCGAGCGGATCGGGCCGTGGGCCTGATCGAAGGTGACGACCGGAACGTCGCCGCCCGGCCCGGTGACGGACCACGGCACACCGTGTGGCGGTATCGCCTGCTCTTCCAATATGGCCGGATAGCCTTCCTGGCTGTTGAAGATATACGGAAATCTGCCGACAAGCGCGGTCCGCGTCGCCGCATCCATCCAGGCTGGAATGCGTCGACGGCTCCGCATGGCGAACACCCTCAGATCATCGATCCCATGGACCTGATCGGCGTGGTCGTGGGTGTACAGCAGGGCGTCGACGTGGCTGACCCGGGCCGTCAGCATCTGTTGTCGCAGGTCGGGCGAGGTGTCGATCAGCACGCTGGTCACGCCCTCCGGCCCGTGACGGCGGATCAGGGCCGAACAGCGGAGGCGATAGTTCCTCGGCTCGGCCGGATCGCAGGCCCCCCAGTCGCCGTCGCCGCGCGGTATACCGCCCGACGAGCTGCAGCCGAGGATGACGACCTCAATCTCTCCGGTCTCCGTCATGCGCCCTCCGGCCTCGGTATGCGATCGAACAGGGCGAAGAAGGCGTCGGTGGTTCGCGCCTCGGCCTCGTCGCGCGACCAGCCGCGGATATCGGCCAGGGCGTCCAGCACATGGCCGACATAGGCCGGCTCGTTGCGCCGCCCCCGGTGCGGCACGGGGGCCAGATAGGGGCAGTCGGTTTCGACGATGATCCGATCCCCGGGCATGCCCCGGATCACGTCCCGGACGTCTCCCGCCGCCTTGAAGGTGGCGATGCCGGAGACGGAGAACCACGCACCCAGTTCCGCCGCCGTTTCCGCCAAGTCTCGCCCGCTGGTGTAGCAGTGCATCAGAAACCCGAACGGACCCCTCGCCTGCTCCTCGGTCAGGATGGCGGCCATCGCTTCATCGGCCTCGCGCGTGTGCACCACCAGCGGCAGGCCGCTGCGCTGCGCCGCCTCGATATGCTGGCGGAACACCGACGCCTGGATATCGCGCGGGCTGAGATCGTAGTGGAAATCCAGCCCGCACTCACCGATGCCGACGACCCGGTCACGCCCGGCCAGTTCCACCAGCCGGTCCGCCGTCAGGTCGGCATGGTCCTTCGCCTCATGCGGATGGGCCCCGACCGTGCACCAGATGTCCGGGTGTGCCATGGCCAGGCCGTGGGTGGCCTCGAAGGTCGACAGCTTGTCGGAAATCTCGACCATCAACCCGACCCCGGCGGCGCGGGCGCGAGCGATGACGGCGTCACGGTCCTCGTCGAACTGCGGCGCGTGCAGGTTCACATGGCTGTCAATCAGCATCGGGCGGCCGCCTTGGTCCGCTGCAGATCGGCCAGTGCCCCGGCCAGGACGTCGCCCCGGTCGAGATTGATCGCCGCTGTCCGGTCCGGGAGCTCCGACAGCCGACTCCACAGCTCGGCCCAAAGTGCCCCGGACGCCCCCTCCTCCAGCGCGCGCACCTTCACGGCGGCGATCAGCCGGTCCATCAGGGTCTCGAACCGCGCCTGCCCCTCCACCCCGCGGAATTTGTCGGCGACGGCCATCGCCTCGGCCCGGTCGACGGTCTGCCCCCCGACCCAGGCCTGGGCCAACTGGTCCGCCTCCAGCGTCGCGCCGGAGGCCAGGGCCAGCGCCTGCCCCGGCGATCCACCCGCCATGCCGGCGATCCGCGCGGCCTCTGACGAAGACACGCCGGTTTGGTTCCGTACCAGTTCCTCGAGCGCATGCGATGGCCAGACCGGAAACGCCAACCGCCGACACCGCGATCGGATCGTGGCCAGCAGCCGGCCCGGCGCGTGGGCGACCAGCAGCAGCACGCCGCGCTCCGGCGGCTCTTCCAGAACTTTCAGCAAGGCATTGGCGGCGTTCAAGTTCAGGTCGTCTGCGGCATCGATGATGGCCACCCGATACCGTGCCTGCGACGGGCTTTTGGAGAAGAACTCCGGCAGGTCGCGGGCCTGATCGACCGAGATCGACTTCTTGGTCTTGCCGCCTTCGACGGCGCGTTCCAGCACCAGCAGGTCGGGATGGGACTGGGCCGTGACCAGCCGGGCCACCGGGTCGTCGGACCGGGTGCCCAGCAGACCCCGCGACGGATCGGGCGCGGCCCCCAACAGGGTCCGGGCGGCGCGATAGGCGAAGGTGGCCTTGCCCGACCCTTCGACCCCGCACAGAAGCCAGGCGTGGTGCAGCCGGTTCTTGTCGCGGGCGTCGATGAAGGCCGCCTCGGCCGAGGCGTCCGGGATCAGGTCGAAACGATCTCGCGGGTGCTCGCTCACAACAGCCGCGCCTCGACGGCGGCCCAGACCCGAGCCGCCACAGCGTCCAGATCCCCGTCGGCGTCGATGACCCTGCAACGTCCGGGATGTCGGGCGGCGATTTCCAGAAAGCCGCGCCGCAGCCGCTCGTGAAACGCCAGACCCTTGGATTCGAACCGCGTCTCGAACAGGCCGCGACCGAAGGCGCGCTCCAGACCGATCGCGACGGGCAGGTCGAAGATCAGGGTCAGGTCGGGCTGGGTGTCGCCCACGATGGCGGCGTCCAGCGCCTCAATGAACCCGGCCGGCGCACCGCCACCGACGCCTTGGTAGGCGCGGCTGGAATCGGCGAAACGGTCGCACACCACCCAGCGACCGGCCTCCAGCGCGGGCCGGATGGTGCGCTCCAGATGGTCGGAACGGGCCGCGAACATCAGCAGGGTCTCGGTTACCGGCGACCAGCGGCCGGGATCGCCGTTCAGGGCGATGTTGCGGATGTCCTCGGCACCTTGGGACCCGCCGGGCTCGCGCGTCTGCACGACCTCGAGTTCAAGCCCGCGCAGGCGTTCGACCAGACGGGCGACCTGGGTCGACTTGCCGGTCCCTTCGCCGCCCTCGAATGTGATGAATCTGCCCCGGGTCACCGCCGCACAATGGCGGCGCCGGACGGCGAAGCAAGCCTCAGCGCGCGGATATCAACAAGGCGTCGGTGAACCCCCGCGCGATTACGGCCTGACGGGCCTGTTCGGCGGCGTCGGGATCGCGCCAGGGGCCCACCAGAACGCGGAACAAGGTGCGGTCGCCCCGATCGGCGACGTCAACCGTGGCGCGATCACCCAGTCGGTCGGCGACCCGCCGCGCGGCCTGGCGGTCGGAAAACGCACCGGCCTGGATCCAGTAGGCCCCGTCGTCCACAGGACGCGCCAGCAACGGTGTATCGCGCGCGCGGGCCTCGGCGTATTGCAGGGTCGTCCCGCCGCCCTGCCTCGGCGCTCGCCCCAGATAGCGCACCCGGACCTCGCCCACGCCTGCGGCCAGCAGGCCCAGCGCCTCGGCCGATCCTCGCGACAGGTCGATGATCCGGTCGTCGATGAACGGACCCCGATCGTTGACCCGAACGACGATGCGTCGACCGTTGGCGAGGTTGGTCACCTCGACCAGCGCCGGCAGCGGCAGCGTCTTGTGAGCCGCCGTCAGCGCATTCATGTCGAACCGCTCGCCGGTCGCCGTGGGCCGTCCGTTGAACTGCGCGCCGTACCACGAGGCCATGCCGGTTTCGTCGTATCCCGGCTGCTCCGCCGGCTGGTACCAGCGCCCGCGCACCTGATACCGCCGCATGGTCCCCGACACGATCGGAGCCGGGTCGGTGACGACCGGGGTTCGCGGCACCGGAGGCCGCGCCGCGCCGGCGCAGGCAGCCGTCAGCGACACCAGGGCGATGAGCAGCCCGCCCCTGATCGCCCGCATTGAAAGTGCTCCCGCCATCGGCCCGTCCCCGCAGGCCGTCAGAATGGCGAAAGACTTTTCTGCTTTGGTTAACGGGCGGTTTGGCGCTATGCGGCCACTCCGCTCGCAGAGCACGGACAGGCGGTCGGGTGATTCAAGGCCATGGCCTCGCCGGCTGATGGGTAAGGAAGTGTGGCCGAGTGGTTTAAGGCACTGGTCTTGAAAACCAGCGACGGTGAAAGCCGTCCGTGGGTTCGAATCCCACCGCTTCCGCCACCG
>JBBQTX010000118.1:0-6221 GCA_038234475.1 Caulobacterales bacterium
CAATAGGTCCGCGACGTCGCCCTCGCCCACGCCGGTGACCCGCACGGTCCGCGCATGCACCACCGCCCCGGTCCGCAGGCGCGGGGCCACATCTTCCAGCATGGCCGTCATGATCTTCGGCACCCCGGCCATGACGAAGACGTTGCCGATCTGGAAGCCCGGCGCGTCGGTGACCGGATTGGCGATCAGGACGCCGCCCTCGGGGATGCGCGCCATCCGCCGTCGAGCGGTGTTCAACGCCTCGGCATAGCGTCGCTTCAGGATCGCCAGCGCCACCGGGTGCTCCGGCAGGGCGACCCCGAAGGCCGTGGCCACGGCGTCGGCGGTGATGTCGTCATGGGTCGGCCCGATACCGCCGGTGGTGAAGACATAGTCGTGGCCGGTGCGCAGGGCGTTCAGACTGTCGACGATCTGGCCCTTGCGGTCACCGATGGTCCGGGCCTCGACAAGGTCGATCCCCAGGGCCGCCAGAAAGCGGGCGATGGTATTCAGGTTGGTATCTTGCGTCCGCCCGGACAGGACCTCGTCGCCGATGATCAGGACAGCGGCAGTGGGCGAGCCCTCTGGCATGATTGACCCGCGTCAGCCCCCATACCCGCGACCGCCGCCGCCGAAGCCGCCGCGCGAGACCACGGCTGTGCGGCTCTGGGCGCGAGCCGGGGCCTGGCGCGCCGCCGGGGTGTGCTCGCGCGCGTTGGCGACGCTGCGGCCGGTGCGATAGTCGCGGGACAGATAGCCACCGCCGAAGCCGTTGGAATACTGGCCGTCGCGCCCGCGGTACAGCGGGCCGCCGCCGCGATAGCCGCCGCCGCTCAGCAGCTGGCCGATGATGAAGCCGGTCGCCAGCGGTCCGAAGAACGAGCCGCCGCCCTGATTGCGCGGCTCGCACTGGGACGGCCCCCACTGGCCCTCGCACTCCTCGCGCGTGGCATAGCGGGGCGAGGTCTCGGCCGCCTGGGTCCGGGCCGCGGTCTGGGCCGTTTCGCAATCGGTGTCGGAGACATCATTTGCCGCCTTGCACTCGTCCAGCGAAGTATAGGCCAGGGCCGGGATCGCGGGCTGCTGCGGCAGGTTGGCTTGGGGCGAACCACAGGCGGCCATGGAGAAGCTGACCGTGGCCATCAGGCTGGTCACCTGAAGGGTCCGCGACCGCTTGAGCCGGCGCATGGTGGTGGTTTCGGGCAGGGTTGGGTCGGTCATCGGATCACGCCGTCATACAGGCGGCGTTGAGCAGGCCCACGCCGATGGAGATCGAAGCCAGATAGATGCCCGCGGCCATCTCCCCCGCCTCGATGCGCGCCGCCAGGGCCTTGTAGACGAACCGGCTGACGACGATGAAGGAGACGATCTGGATGACCCCGGCCAGCAGGGCCCAGGCCGCGAACTCGGGCAGGCTGACCGTTTGCGACAGGGCCGAGGCCAGCGGCAGGACATAGCCGATCAGGGCCCCGCCGAGGCCGACGGCGGCTGCGGAATTGCCCTCCCGGATCAGCACCCGCTCGTTGTAGGGCGTGACCAGCTGGTAAAGGAATTTGAAGGCGACGAAGAAGCCCACCGCCGCCGCGAAGGCGATGATGAAGGCCGTCGCCCCCGTCTGAAATGCGAACCAGTCCAGCATCGTCTCTCTCCCATGCGCCTAGGCGCGGAATTCGGCCATTTCCAGCGGAATGCCGATCATGATTTCGTGGGTCGCGTCCCCACCATCGGGCTGTTGCTCAAGCGCGATCATCAGCTCGCGCCCGCCCGCCAGATCCCGCGCATACAGCATGCAGGTCTGATAGATTCGCGCATAGGGCTCGGTCGCCGTCCGGTCGTCATAGACGCTCTCCCAGAACGATACCGGCGGCTGGCGGATGTCGCTGTCGGAGAACCAGAAGCGGGGATATTCGGGCAGGCCTTCGGGCGCGCCCTTGAAGGTCGGCTCCGACAGCCGGTCGCGCCACCGGCCGCGTTCGCGCTCATCGGGCGGATAAGCCGAGGACCAGGGCGTGAACAGGGTGAAGTCATAGGTCGAGACCCCCGCCGCGTCGTCGCTCATGGCCTGCAGCATGACGTGGTCGTCGGTATAGAAGCGATGCACGAAGGTGCCGTCGTCCAGAGCGATCATGCCTTGGGCGGTGATCTCCAGCGCGTCGCGGTCGAGGGCGAAATGCGTCTCCTCGCCCAGCCGCCGCCACGCCAGCGGGTCCAGCGACACGGTCCGGCCCACCGTGATGTTGCGCACCATCGCCAATTGCTTGACGGGTTCTTCCTCTGGCCGCTGTCCGAAGATCCGCTTGAACATCCGCCTCACTTACGCGCGACCGCGCGGGGCCGCGACCCGGGATCACGCTCTTCGCCAAATTCGCCGCACCCCTCGCCAAAGTCAAGTGTTCCTGTTACGCGTTACATGAAACATGCGTAATCCTGCCACCAGCCCCTTGTCGCCGGCCAATGAGCGCATACGTGCCTGGCGCAAGGCCCGGCGCGAGGCCGGCATGGTCAAGCTGGAGTTCTGGGTTCCCCAAGCCGCCAGAGGCGACGTGAAGGCGGCGGTCCACGCCATCGTCACCGAATCGACCCGCGGCCCCGATCTTGTCCGGCGATCCCGCCGAAATCCTTTTCCCGACCCTTCTGGAGCAAGCCACACCATGGACGCCGTGATCGAAACCGCCTGGACCGTTCCCGCCATCAAGGTGGCGCTGGACGCCTCCGACCTGGTCCGGGAGGGCGAGCTGACCAGTCGCGTGCTGGAGGGGGCCGAGCCAGTCCTGCTGGCGACGATGCACGAATACGGCGACCTGCCGATCTATCTCAGCGTCGGCGGGGCCCAGATCGTCTGTTCGGTCCTGCTCTGGCCCGTCGCCGAACAGGCCGACCGGCACGCCTTCAACGAATTCCTGCTCAAGGCCCAGCGCGTGGTGCCGCTGTCCAATTTCGCCATCACCTCGGTCAATGGCGAGGACGTCTATGAGTTGATGGGCGAACTGTCGTGCAAGACGACACTGCAGACCATATTGATCGAGCTGCGCACCCTGGCCGAGAACGCCATCGACGCCACGGGCTTGCGCGAAACCTTCGGCGCTGAAACCGCCTGATCCGGAACCGGGAGAGAACTCATGTCCATGCTCGCCAAACTGTCCGCCCTGTTCCGCGGCACCGCCCATGAAGCCGGCCAGGCCATGGTCGATTCCAACGCCCTGAAGATCCTCGACCAGGAAATCCGCGACGCCGACAACAACCAGGGCAAGGCCCGCGACGACCTCGCCGGTCTGGTGGCCCGCCGCCGCATGGCCGAAAACGAGATGAAGAGCTTCGGCGAACAGATCGGCAAATACGAAAGCTCGGTCCGCTCGGCCATGGCCCAGGGCAAGACCGACCTGGCCCGCGAAGTCGCCGGACGGATCGCCGAACTGGAGACCGAAATCGGCACCCGCGGTCCCCTGATCGAGAACATGAAGGAGGCCGAGGCCCGCCTGCGCAACGCCATCTCGACCACCGACCAGAAGATCGAGACACTGCGGCGCGAGATCGACATCGTGAAGGTCAACGACTCGGTCCAGAAGGCCCAGACCTCGGTCGCGCTTCAGTCCGCGGGTGCCCATTCCAAGATCGGTTCTGCCGCCGACAGCCTGCAACGCATCAAACAGCGTCAGGCCGTCCAGGAAGAGCGGCTGCGCGTCGGCCAGGAGTTCGAGGACAAGCGCACCGGGGCCGATCTCGACGCCAAGCTGCGCGACGCCGGCATCCTGCCCGGCCACGCCTCGGCCGACGACGTGCTGGCCCGCCTGACCGCCCAGGAGGTCAAGGTGGTGACGCCGCTGATCGAACAGTCGGTGCCGGTGGAAAAGGCCTGACAGCGAAAAGCCCGTCCCCCATCGCGTGGGAAGGGCGCGGATCGGTGAACCCCCATGCAACGCATCAAACTTGCCGAACGGCCCGACTGGACCAGGAAGGCCGAAGGCCTCGGCTTCACCTGGCATCACGACAGCGGCAAACCCTATTGGGATGAATCCGCCGCCTATGAGTTCTCGATGGCCGAGATCGAGGCGGGTATCGAGGCCCCGACGGCCGAGCTTCAGGCCATGTGCCTGGACCTGGTCGCCGAGGCCGTCGGGTCCGAGCGACTGATGGACCAGCTCGACATCCCCGAGCCGATGCGGGCCTATGTCGCCGACAGCTGGAACCGGGGCGAGCCGTCGCTCTACGGTCGGTTCGACTTCGCCTACGACGGCCAGTCACCGGCCAAACTGTACGAGTACAACGCCGACACCCCGACCAGCATCTATGAGACGGCGGTGTTCCAGTGGCTGTGGCTGGAGGACCAGATCGCGGCGGGCGTCCTGCCGGCCGGGGCCGACCAGTTCAACAGCCTGCACGAGAAGCTGGTGGCGCGGTTCCGCACCATCTTCCCCGACGGCGGCTTCGTGCATTTCGCCTCCGAGCCCGATTTCGTCGAGGATCGCCAGACCGTGCGCTTCCTCGAGGACCTGGCCAGACAGGCCGGTCTGGACCCCAAATTCGTCGCCATCGACCAGATCGGCCTCAACGCCGACGGCCGTTTCGTCGACGACGAAAACTGGCTGATCGGGGCGCTGTTCAAACTCTATCCGTGGGAACAGATGCTGCGCGACGACTATGCCGCCCCGCTGCCCGACGCCGGGGTGACGGTGCTGGAGCCGGCGTGGAAGGCGATCCTGTCCAACAAGGGCATTCTCCCCCTGCTGTGGGAGCGGCACGTCGGGCATCCCAATCTGCTGGAAGCCTATTTCGAGAGCGATCCGGCGCATGAGCGGCTCGGCTCGTCCTATGTGCGCAAGCCGCTGTTCTCGCGCGAAGGCGCCAATGTCGAACTGGTCTATCGGGGCCGGCGCGGCAAAGTGATGGACGGCGGCTATGGCGAGGGGCGCCAGATCCGGCAGGCCCTGCACGCCCCGCCCCGGTTCGGCGGCCACTATGCCATCGTCGGCTCATGGCTGGTCGGCGACGAGCCCGCCGGCATCGGCCTGCGCGAGGACCGGGGACGGATCACGCGCAACACCTCGCGCTTCCTGCCGCATTTCATCGTCGACTGAGGGCCCATGGCAACGCGGGCTTGAGGTTTGTGCTACAGTCTCCACTTGAGACCCGACGCAGACCGCCCGATCCCGCCCCGGAAGCCCCGATGTACGAAACCCCCGAACTGGACAGCGACGCCTTCGTCCGCACCCACGAAATCCGCGTCCACGACGACGCGGAGGCCTGGGAAGGCATGCGCGCGGCCGGTCGTCTGGTCGCCGAGGCGCTGGACATGATCACGCCGTTTGTCGTGCCGGGCATGACCACGGGCGAGATCGACGACCGCATCCGCGACTTCACCCTGGACCACGGCGCCCTGCCCGCCTGTCTCGGCTACAAGGGCTATGACAAGACCGTCTGCACCTCGATCAACCACGTCGTCTGCCACGGTATTCCGGGCGACAAGGTTCTGAAGGATGGCGACATCGTCAACATCGACCACACCGTCATCGTCGACGGCTGGCATGGCGACTCCAGCCGGATGTTCGCGGTCGGCGCGGTAAACGCGCGGGCGAGAAAGCTGATCGACGTCACCTATGACTCGCTCGACGCGGGCCTGGCGATGATCAAGCCGGGCAACACCTTCGGCGACATCGGCTATGCCATCCAGCAGGTGGTCGAGGCCAACCGCATGTCGGTGGTGCGCGACTTCTGCGGCCACGGCATCGGCCGGCTGTTCCACGACAGCCCCAATGTCCTGCACTACGGCCGCCGCGGCGAGGGCGCGACCCTCAAGGCCGGCATGTTCTTCACCGTCGAGCCGATGGTCAACCTGGGCAAGCCGCACGTGAAGGTTCTGTCCGACGGCTGGACCGCCGTGACCCGCGACAAGTCCCTGTCTTCCCAGTGCGAACACAGCTGTGGCGTGACCGAGACCGGCGTGGAAATCTTCACCGCCAGCCCGGCAGGACTGTTCCGGCCGAAATTCCAGGGCTAGGCGACGGGCGCGAACGCAGCCAATCTGCGACCATGCTTCCGACCCCGTCCGCCAACACCCTGTTCTACGGCGACAACCTGAACATCCTCAGGGAGCACATCGCCGACGAGACGGTGGACCTGATCTATCTGGACCCGCCGTTCAACTCGAACGCCAATTACAACGTCCTGTTTCGCGCCCCCGGCGGCGAGCAGTCGCAGAGCCAGATCGAGGCGTTCGAGGATACCTGGCACTGGAACGTGAGCGC
>JBBQTX010000119.1:0-6193 GCA_038234475.1 Caulobacterales bacterium
GTCGATATTGGCCGCCGCCTTGGCGAACAGGGCGGGCTGGTGAAAATTCGGACGCACCGCCACCATCAGCTCGATGGTCTTCGTCACCGCCGCCAGCGCCGCCGCGCTGGACCAGGCGTCCAGAGCCGGGGCCTGGATGCCCTTGATGTCGTTCAGGTTCAGTTCGGCGATCAGGGTCAGGTCCCAGCCGGTCTCCTCCGACCGTCGCACCAGCCGCGACAGGGTCTCCCACGACGCCTCGCGCTCGTCATCGACGTTGCGCAGCCAGCCGCCGAAGACGGGAGCCCCGTAGCCGTACCTCATGCGTCTTTCGCCTTTTCTTCGTCGATGACGCCGACCAGCCAGTCGACCAGGGTCTCGTGCGGATCGAAGCCCAGCACCTCGAGTGGCTTGGCCACGAAATTGGACAGGGCGTTGATGTCATAGAACCGCACCGAGCCGTCGCGCTCGTCGATCAGATATTCGACCGAGCCGATCTCGACGTGACCGGCGGCCACGATCGCCTCGACCGCCGCGATGACATCGGCCGGCGGTTCGACCCGGGTCATCCCCAGCACGGCCGATCCCGAACGGATCAAACAGGCGTCCGCCGGGCACAGATCGAAGGCGTCGCCGGGGCTTTCGACCTTCAGCGCATAAAGATACCGGCCCGCCAGCGTCTCGACCCGGGTGATCCTGCCGCCCTCGCGCGGCGCATATTCCTGGACCAGGGCGGTGCCGTTGACCCCCATCGGGGCCGTTCGCGCGGCGGCGGCGGCCGCCAGGTCCTCGGCGCTGTCGTAGCGCACGATCCCGGACCCCGACCCACCGATGTCGGCCTTGACCAGCACCGGGAACCGCAGCCCCTCGGCGGCGGCGGGCAGGTCCGCCTGACGGCAGGCCGCGCGCGTCTCCGGGCCCTGAAACCCCAGCCGCGCGATCAGGCTCAGCTGCCGCGCCTTGGAGGTGTCGATCGGCAGGGCCGAGGCGTTGATGACCCGCGTCCCCTGACCCTCCCAATGTTCGAACAGGCTCTGGGCATAGAAGATCGGATGTTCGGGCTCGCGCAGGAAGGACGACATCGCCACCCGGTTGAACACGACCCGCGCGGGGGCCGGCGACCCGGCGGGATCGAACACATGGCCCGCCAGCGGGACCCTCGCATACGACACCCCGCGCCGGTCCAGCGCCTCGAACAGCGGCTCGAACCACTGCGGGTGTTCATAAACTACGGCAAGGTCGGGGAGGGTCTCGGTCATCGGGGCCAGATGCGTTCCACTTGGATGAAACACAAGGGAGGGCCGATGGAATTCGGTCTCACCGCGCGAGCGGCAGGCCGAAAAAAGGGTGACGTGGTGTAGCGCGAGGCGCGCGCTCGCACTAAACCAACCCGGCGGGCCCCGGTGGTGGAACTGGTAGACGCGCCGGACTCAAAATCCGGTTCCGAAAGGAGTGCCGGTTCGACCCCGGCCCGGGGCACCAGTCTTGCCGGCCTGACCGGCGGTCGCGCTGTTTGAGGCCGGCTCGAAATGACTGGACCCGCCAAGCCGGGTCTGGCGCTCCCGCCGGTATTTCGGCCCCGGGCGGTTGCGCCATGCCGTCGCCGTCCGCATCTGCGCCCGATGACCGCCCCAGCCGCCGTGCCCGCCGCCGCCAAGAAGGGGCCGGGCTTTCCCGAATTCGTCGCCCTGATCGCCATGATGATGGCGCTGAACGCCCTGGCCATCGACGCCATGCTGCCGGCCCTGCCCGCCATCGGCGAGGCCCTGGGCGTGGCGTCCGAGAACAGTCGTCAGTGGATCATCACCGCCTATCTGCTTGGCTTCGGCGTCTCCCAGATCATCTACGGCCCACTGGCCGACCGCTTCGGGCGCAAGCCGATCCTGATGATCGGCCTGTCGATCTATGTCGTGTTCAGCGTTCTGGCGGCCTTTTCGCCGACGTTCGAGACGCTGATCGCCGCGCGGGTCGGCACCGGCGTCGGCGCCGCCGCCCTGCGGGTGCTGGCCGTGTCGATCGTGCGCGACCGCTATTCGGGACGGACCATGGCGCGGGTCATGTCGTTGAGCTTTCTGGTCTTCCTCGGCGTGCCGATCCTCGCGCCCGCCCTGGGCCAGCTGATCCTGAACGTCGCCCCCTGGCCCTGGGTGTTCGGCGTGCTGGCGGTCGGCGGGGCCGCCTTCGCGGTCTGGGCCGCCCTCCGCCTGCCCGAGACCCTGCACCCGGAAGACCGGATGCCGATCCAGGTCGGGCGCGTCGCATCGGCCTTCCGCGAGGCGCTCACCAACCGTCGGTCGATCGGCTACACCCTGGCCATGACCGCCATTTCGGGGGCGCTGTTCGGCTTCATCAACTCCAGCCAGCAGATCTTCTTCGACGTGTTCCACGAGCCGCAACTGTTCACCGTCGTTTTCGGTGCGGTCGCGGGCGGTATCGCTGTGGCCTCGCTGCTCAACGCGCGGCTGGTCGAGCGACTGGGCTCGCGGCTGATCTCCCATACCGCCCTGCTGGGTTTCATCGCCATGTCGTCGGTCCACGCGGCAGTGGCGCTGGCGGGCCATGAGACGATCTGGACCTTCGCCATACTGCAGGGCCTGACCATGTTCTGTTTCGGCCTCATCGCCGGCAATTTCGGCGCCATGGCCATGGAACCCATGGGTCATATCGCGGGCACGGCGTCCTCGGCCCAGGGCTTCATCTCGACCACGGGCGGAGCGTCTCTCGGCTTCCTTATCGGCCAGCAATTCGACGGCTCGACCGCGCCGATGACCGTGGGCTTCGTCGCCATGGGGCTGACGGCCCTGATCTTCGTGCTGATCGCCGAACGGGGGCGGCTGTTCAAGGCGCGAAACCTCGCCCCGGTCGCCGCCCCCTCTTGATCTTTTTGGCCCGCCGGAGCGTTGTCCCGACAGGAAACGAACCCGGCCCGACCGCCCGAACAGGGACGGCGGGCCTTCTGGTCAAGGACTCCCGATGATCCGCAGACTCGGACTGATCTCCACCCTCGCCCTCGCCACCGCCCTCGGAGGCTGCGCCGCCATGCCCGGTCTCGGTTCCCGTTCCGACACGGCCGCCGTGTCCGCCGCCGCCCTGGCACCGGTCGACTATGTGCGCGACATCCACTCGTTCGCCAGACCCGAGATCGCGCGGGTAAGGCACGTGGCGCTGGACCTGACCGCCGACTTCGCGACCAAAACCCTGTCGGGCACGGCCGCACTGGATATCACCGCCGAGCCGGGTGCCGACGAGATCGTCCTCGACGTCCGCAATCTCGACATCCAGGATGTCCGCGACGCGGCGGGCGCGCCGCTGCAGTACGAGACCGGCTCCGTCGACCCCATTCTCGGCCAGCCGCTGACCGTCCGCTTTCCCGCCTTCGCCCCCGGCGAGCAGCGCCGCATAGTCATCCGCTATGCCACCCGGCCCGACGCGGCCGCCCTGCAATGGCTGACTCCGGCCCAGACCGCGGGCGGGCGGCAGCCCTATATGTTCAGCCAGGGACAGGCCGTCCTGACCCGCACCTGGGTTCCGACCCAGGACAGCCCCGGCATCCGCCAGACCTGGGACGCGCGCATCGTCGCCCCGTCCGACCTGAAGGTGGTGATGAGCGCCGAGGGGCTGACCGCCAGCGGCGAACCCGCCGGCCCCGGCATGACGGCATGGCGCTTCCGCATGACCAATCCGGTGCCGCCCTATCTGATTGCGGTCGCCGTCGGGGACGTGGCCTTTGCCGCAATAGACGAGCGTACCGGGGTCTGGTCCGAGCCGTCCATGCTGGCCGGTGCCCGGGCCGAACTGGTCTCGACCGCGCAGATGGTGGATGTGGCCGAGCGGCTCTACGGCCCCTATCGCTGGGGCCGCTACGACATCCTCGTCCTGCCGCCAAGCTTCCCGTTCGGCGGCATGGAGAATCCCCGCCTGACCTTCGCCACCCCGACCATCATTGCCGGCGACCAGTCGCTGGTCTCATTGGTGGCGCACGAACTGGCCCACTCCTGGTCCGGCAATCTGGTGACCAACGCCACCTGGGCCGACTTCTGGCTCAACGAGGGCTTCACCGTCTATTTCGAGAACCGCATCATGGAGGCGCTGTACGGGCAGGAGCGCGCCTTGATGCTGCAGTCCCTCGGCTGGGGCGACCTGCAATCCACCCTCGCCGACCTTCCGCCCGCCGATACCCGGCTGAAGCTCGACCTGACCGGCCGCGACCCGGACGACGGCCTGACCGACGTTGCCTATGAAAAGGGGGCGGCCTTTCTGCGCACGATCGAGCGTACCGTCGGGCGCGAGCGGTTCGATGTCTGGCTGAAGGGCTATTTCGAGCGCAACGCCTTCCGCCCGATGACCACCGAACTGTTTCTGGAGGACATCCGCACCGATCTGGTCGCCGGCGACGCGGCCCTTGAGCGCCAGCTGATGATGGACGCCTGGATCTATCAGCCTGGCATGCCGTCGAATTGGCAACCGCCGGTGTCCAACGCCTTCGTTCCGGTCGACGCCGCCGCCCGCGGCTTTTTCGCTGCCAAGCGCCCGGCTTCAACCATCCCCTGGGCCGGCTGGTCTACCCAGGAGCGCCAGCGCTTTCTGGCCTGGCGTCCCGAGGGCCGGACCGGCACTGCCGACTGGCTGACCGACGCGCAGATGGCCGATCTTGAGGCGACCCTGAACCTGCGTCAGGAAGGCAATGCCGAACTGGTCTTCGCCTGGCTGCAGATCGCGGTCCAGCACCGCTTCCAGCCCGCGGTGCCGACGCTGGAGCATTTCCTGACCACCATGGGCCGGCGCAAATTCGTCCTGCCGCTGTTCACCAGCCTGTGGGCCGAGGGCGACTGGGGCCGCTCCATCGCCACCCCCCTCTACGCTCGGGCCCGCCCCGGCTACCACCCGGTCACCACCGGCTCGGTCGATGCGGTGGTGGGGCGGCCGTAGGGATTCTCCCTCTCCCGGCGGGAGAGGGCTTTAGCGCACGGCGGGCATCAGCCCGTCGTTCTGGCGCAAAAGGGTGAGGGGCTCCGGCCTGACGGCCGTCCGGCAGCCGACCCTCATTTGGCGCTGCGCGCCACCTTCTCCCAACGGGAGAAGGGAATCAGGTCGGGAACCTCCCGAACCTGTGCTTGCCCTGCACCTTGGCTTCACGCTCCCTCGCCACTAGGTTCCGGCCCAACGCGGCGGTCAACGCCGCATCCCTCAGGAGACGCCCCATGCACGACGCCCCTCAGAGCGACGCCGCCGCCCGCCTCGACACCGAAAACCCGCTCGGCGTCGATGGCTTCGAGTTCGTCGAATTCACCGGCCCCGATCCGGCATCGATGGTCGCGCGGCTCGAGCTGATGGGCTTCACCCAGACCCACGTGAACCCGGCCAATGACGCGGTGCGGCTGAAACAGGGCGACATCACCCTGCTGGTCAATCGCTCGCACAAAGGTCAGGCGGGCGAGTTCGCCACCGAGCACGGCCCCTCGGCCAACGGCATGGCCTTCCGGGTCAGCGATGCGAAGGCGGCGTTCGAAGGGGCCGTGTCGCGCGGTGGTCGCGCGGCCGAAGGCCATGACGGCGGCGCCCTCGGCGGTGGCTATCCCTACATCCTGCAAGGCATCGGCGGCTCGCTGCTCTATCTCGTCAGCCAGTATGGCGACGCCGGCTCGCTCTACGACGGCTGGGACGAGATCGAGGGCTGGGAAGAGGCCGAGCGCAAGAACAACGTCGGCCTGCACATGCTCGACCACCTGACCCACAATGTGCGTCGCGGCCAGATGCGGACTTGGTCGGGCTTCTACGGCGACGTCTTCGCCTTCGAGGAGCAGAAATATTTCGACATCAAGGGCAAGGCGACCGGCCTGTTCTCCCAGGCCATGATCGCCCCCGACCGCGCCATCCGCATTCCGCTGAACGAGAGCCAGGACGAGAACAGCCAGATCGAGGAGTTCCTGCGCCGCTACAACGGCGAGGGCATCCAGCACATCGCCCTGGCCAGCGACGATATCTTCGAGACCGTAGAAGAGCTCAAGCGTCGCGGCATCCCCTTCCAGGATACGATCGAGACCTATTTCGAACTGATCGACCAGCGCCTGCCCAACCACGGCGAGGACGTGGCCCGGATGCGGTTGAACCGCATCCTGATCGACGGCTCGGACGAGGAAGGGCTGCTGCTGCAGATCTTCACCCAGGACACCTTCGGGCCGATCTTCTTCGAGATTATCCAGCGCAAGGGCAA
>JBBQTX010000120.1:0-6183 GCA_038234475.1 Caulobacterales bacterium
AGTCGCTGAACCGGCTGGGAACGACGGTCTTGATCGCCAGTCACGACGAGGCCCTGGCACGGCGTTCAGGTGCCAATCTGCTGCGACTGGACGCCAGCCGACTGAGCGGAGGCGGGGCATGATCGCCCGGCTGCTGAAGCACCGCGAGTCCCTGCTGCCGCGCGACGGCGGCGGCGAGCCATGGCTGGTGTCGCTGATCGCCGTGCTGTGCTTCCTCGCCTGCCTCGCCGCCGTCGGTGCCTTGGCCGCCGACCGGGCCGCCCACGGGTGGTCCAGCCAGCTCCGGGCCGAGGCGACCGTGCAGGTCCGGCCCCGGGTCGGCGAGACCGGGGCCGAGGCGGCCGCCCGCGCCGCCGAAACCCTGGCCAGTGTGACGGGGGTGGCGGAGGCCCAGGCCATGGATCGCCAGGCCGCCGCGGCCCTGCTGCGGCCGTGGGTCGGGGATGCGGCCCTGCCCGACCTGCCGCTCCCCTTCCTGGTCACCGTGCGGCTCGACCGGACCGCCCCCGCCAGCGCCGTCAGCCTCGGCCGGGCCCAGGCCCGGGCCGGGCTGGACGCCACGGTCGACGATCACAGCCTGTGGCGCGGCGAGGTCGAACGGTCGGCGAACCTGATCACCCTGCTGGCTGCAGCGGCCTTCCTGCTCACCGCAGCGGCAGCGGGCGCGGCGGTGACCTACGCCACCCGGGCCGGCATGGCGGCCCAGCGGGGTCTGATCGAGACCCTGAGCCTGAACGGCGCGTCAGACGGCACCATCGCCGGGCTGTTTCAGCGCCGCTACGCCCTGCTGGCGGGCCTGGCCGGCGCGATCGGTGCGGGCGTCGCCATGGCCCTGGTCACGGCCCTGCGGGTTCTCGGCGGGGCCGATGGAGTGACCCCGGTCCTGCCGGTGGCGTGGAGCGACGCGGCGTGGCTCTCGCCATGTCCGCTGCTGGCGGCTACGGTAGCGCTTGTCGCGGCGCATTTCACCGCGCTGGCGCGATTGCAGGGGCGGCACTAGGTTAAACGCATGAAGTTTCTGACCTTCATTGCTGTTCTGGTCCTGATCTGGCTGATCGGGCTGTTCGTGTTCGCCGACCGGGTGCGCGGTTTCTCGCCGGCGCCCGAGCCCGCGCGGGCCGATGCCATCGTCGCCCTCACGGGACCGTCGGCCGAACGCGTCAACGCCGCCATCCGCCTGCTGGAACAGGACAAGGGCAAGCGGCTGCTGGTTTCAGGCGTCAACCGCGAGGTCCGCCGCGAGGAACTTCGCGCCCTGACCCCTGGCTCCAGCCGCCTGTTCAACTGTTGCGTCGACCTGGGCTTCGAAGCCACCGACACCACGGGCAACGCCCAGGAGATCGCGGCCTGGGCCAAGGCCAAGAACTATGACAGCCTGATCGTGGTCACCTCGGACTACCATATGGCGCGCAGCCTGGTGGAGATCCGCTCCGCCGCGCCGGGCATCGAATTGACCCCCTATGCGGTGGAGACGCCCTCGCTCGACAATTCGCGCTGGTGGAGGGCCGCCGTCACCGCCCGCCGGATGACACTCGAATACATGAAATACCTCGCCGCCCTGGGCCGGGCCGCCGTGCACAGGGTGTCCGGCGGCGGGACGGAACCGGCGGTCGCACTCTCCGACGCGCCGAAGGAGCCTGCCGCGGGATGATCGTCCTGCGATCGCTGGCCTTTGTGCTCTGGCTCTATCTGTCGATGGCCCTGTTCGCTGTCGGCCTTTCGCCCGCCCTGCTGCTGCCCTATCGACAGGCCATGTGGGTGGTGCGGTCCTGGTCGCGCTTCTGCCTGTTCGGCCTGCGCTGGGTCGCCGGGGTCAAGGTCGAGTTCCGCGGGCTTGAGCACCGGCCCACCGGCGCGGCTCTGATCGCCGGCAAACACCAGTCGATGCTCGACGTGATCGCCCCCTTCGCCATCCTGCCGGACAACTGTTTCATCATGAAACAGGAGCTGGCCCCCCTGCCCTTCTTCGGATGGTTCGCCACCAAGACGAAGATGATCGCCGTCGACCGCTCGGCCCATTCCAAGGCGCTGAAGGACATGGTCCGACAGGCACGCCTGCGCTTCGCCGAGGGCCGCCAGATGCTGATCTTCCCCGAAGGCACCCGTGCGCCCGTTAGCGCGGTTCCCGACTACAAGCCCGGAATCGCCGCCCTCTACCGCGACCTCGACTGTGCCTGCACGCCGATGGCCACAAACTCGGGGGTGCATTGGCCGGCGCACGGGTTCAGGCGCTACCCGGGCACGGTGGTCTATGAGTTCCTGCCGGCGATCCCGGCCGGGCTGAAACGGGCGGAGTTCATGGCGGTGCTGGAGGAGCGGCTGGAGGGGGCGTCGAACGCGCTGCTATCGCCGGCTCAAGCTCCGGTTGTTCAGCTTTCGTGAGTCCGGCGACGCAGGCCAAATTTCGGCTTGCCGTGAAAAGCTTCGCTATCAATGTAGGGGCTCTTTCAGTCATTAGCGTCGGCGGGAATTGTTTGGCCTCGTTATATCGCCGCGCTCATTTGCCGACTTGGCAAGAACTGGCTGTCCCCGCCTTGGTCGCCCTGCTCGGCGCGCTCATTCTCATGGTGCTTGAACAAGCGCCGCTTTGGCGAGATCGGATCCCACAGCGGCGAGAATGACCGTCGCCCCTTGAGACGACCTAACCCCCTAAAACCCCAGATCCTCTTGCAAACGCCCGATCTGGTGCATTCGCTCGTGCAGCACCGCCACGATGCCAATGTCGCCGTTGGATATGCGACGCCAATAGACGAGGTGGCGTTCGTAGCGAAAGACATAGCCGTCCACACCGAACTCCGCCGGTATCGGCCGGGAGGTCACCCCATGAGTCTCGATGCGCGCGAAGGCGTCGAACAGGCCGCTGACGTAGCGATCTGCCTGCGCCTCACCCCAGCGGTCACGGGTGTAACGGTAGATATCGTCGAGAAGGTGCGACGCCGCCTGCTGGACGCGGACGACGGCCATCCGCTCAGGTCCGGTTGCGCGCGATTACGTCGGCGGCGGTCAGGGGAACATAGGCCGAGTCGGGCGCGGCAAAGGCCAGGGTCAGTTCGGCCTTCAGTCGGTCAAAAGCGTCCTGCTCGCGCCGCTCCTTGTCGCGTCGGATCAGGTCGCGGACGTATTCGCTGATGTTCTCATAGGCCCCGTTTTCATCGACGTTCGAGGCGACGAATTCGCTCAGCGCGCCGCTAAGCCGGACGGTCATTGTGGTCGTGCGAGACACGGTCGCCTCCTCTTTCGTCTTCAAGATACGCAATAAAGACGACACCGCAATCCGGTGTCGTCGCGTAAGAGGTTAACGCAGCGTCTCCCACGCCAACGCATGCACCCGGTCCTTGCCCAGCGCAGCGGCCATGGGCGGCTCCGCGAACAGGCCCGCAATCGCCGGTTCGCGAACATCCAGCCCGCCGGTAAACGCCCCGAACGCCGGCAGCACTGCCCGCCGTCCGTCCGTCACGAAGCACGGCCGCCGAACGTCGCGCCCGTGGGCGGCGACCCGCGCCGCCGGGTGCAGGTGGCCCGCGATCTCGCCGGGGCGGACGCCGGGCTGCGGTTCGTGGATCAGGCGGAGGGAGCCCAGCGCCATTGTCTCGACCACCTCGCCGATCAGGTCGTCGATGCCCCCCGCCAGGGCTGCGATGTCGTGATTCCCCTCCAGCCAGATCCAGTCGCGACCTGTGGCCAGACGGTTCAGTTGGGCACGGTCGTCCGCCGCCATCCGCCCGATCGACGCCGCGTCGTGGAAGCTGTCGCCCAGCAGCACCACCGCCGTCGGCGACAGCGCCTCGATCTCGGCCTCCAGTCGGTCCAGCGTCGCGCGGCTGTCGTAGGGCGGCAGCATCTGGCCGCGCGCGGCGAAGGCCGACCCCTTTTCGAGGTGCAGGTCGGCCGCGATCAGGGTGCGATGATTGATGACCCACAGCGCGCCCGAACAGCGCAGCACGCAGGGCTCGCCCTCGATCTGGACGCGCAGGCCGCCGCACGGGTGGCGCGCGGGCGACAGGGTCTGGCGAAGGGCGGCGTTCATTGGGCCCCGGCCAGTTCGGGCGGCGCGTCCAACATGACCTCGGCGATCAGGTCGGCCTCGTCAAACCCGTAAGCCGAGGCGTCCAGGATCATCTCCGCCGCCTGGCCGCCGCCGACCCGCTCGCGTCCGATCTGCACCAGTACGGGCACGCAGAAGGGCGAAGGTCGCTCCAGCGGGACATGGCGGATATGGCCGCGGATGCGCTCCAGAAGTTGTCCCAACCGCGCGACATCGAGCAGGCCTGCGGCCGCGTCGGCGCGGGCGGTCTTCAGCAGCAGGTGACCCGGTTGGTGGCGGCGCAGCACGTCGTAGATCAGGTCGGTGGAAAAGGTCACCTGCCGGCCCGACTTCTCGGATCCCGGTTGGCGTCGCTCGATCAAGCCCGAGATCAGGGCGCAATTGCGGAAGCTGCGCTTCATCATGAAGCTTTCCTCCAGCCAGCTCTCCAGATCGTCGCCCAGCATGTCGGGCTCGAACAGGGCGTCGAAATCGAGCCCGTCCATCGGCTTGATCGACCAGATGGCCAGCGAATAATCGGTGCAGACGAAGCCCAGCGGCCCGACGCCGAGCCGGTCCAGCCGGCGGGTCAGCAGCATGCACAGGGTCGCGTGCGCCAGCCCGCCCTCGAACGGATAGGCGATGAGGAAATGCCGGGACCCGCGCGGAAACGTCTCGACCAGCAGGGTCCCGGCGTCGGGGATGACCGACCGCGCCTCCTGCAGCTCCAGCCATTCCTGCACGTCGGGCGGCAGGACGCGCCAATGGTCACGGTCCTGAATCATGGCCCGGACCCGGTCGGCCAGCGAGGTCGACATCGGAAACTTGTTGCCGCCCCACGAGGGGATTTTCGGGTCCCTGTCCCGGGCATGGGTGACCAGGGCGTCCATGCCGTTGATGCCCTGAAAGGCCCAGACCTGACCGGCGAAGACGAAAGTGTCGCCCGGTGTCATCTGTTCGAAATAGCTCTCTTCGGCCTCGCCGACCTTGCGCCCGCCGATCAGCTGTTTCGCCGCCCCGCCCCGTCTCGAGGAGATGCGTACATTCAGGGTCGCCGCGGCCACGATGGTACCGACATTCATCCGGTGGCGTTGCGCCGTCGCCGCATTGCGGACCTTCCATTTGCCGTCCTGTGTGCGGACGATCCGCGCGAACCGCTCATAGGTGCGCAGCGCATAGCCACCGGTCGCCACCAGATCGACCACCTCCTCGAACTGTTCGTAGGTCAGGCCGCGATAGGGGCCGCAGCCGGTGATCTCCTCATAGAGAGCAGTCAGGGCGAAGGGCTCGGAACAGGCGCAGCCCATGACGTGTTGGGCCAGGGTATCCAGTGTCCCGGTATGCACCGGCTCCCGGTCGAACGTGTTCTCGGCCACCGCCTCGCGCGCGGCCTGGCACTCCAGCATCTCGAACCGGCTGGCCGGCACCATCAGGGCGCGGGACGGCTCGTCGAGCCGGTGGTTGGCCCGACCGATCCGCTGGACCAGCCGCGAGGCCCCCTTCGGTGCCGCCATCTGGATCACCAGATCGACGTCGCCCCAGTCGATGCCGAGATCCAGCGTCGAGGTGCAGACCACCGCGCGCAGTTCCCCCCGCGCCATCGCCGCCTCCACCTTGCGCCGCTGCTCGGCCGCCAACGAGCCGTGGTGCAGGCCGATGGGCAGGTCGTCGTCGTTGATGGCCCAGAGCGACTGGAACACGAACTCGGCCTGCCAGCGGGTGTTGACGAAGATGAGGGTCATGCCCGCGTCCTTGATCGTCTCATAGACTTCCGGAATGGCGTGCTGGCCGGTATGGCCGGCCCACGGGACCTTGCCTTCGCTGACAAGGATATCGATCACCGGCGGCGCGCCGGGATCGCCGCAGACGATCCGCACGCTTCCTTCTCCCCTCAAGGGAGAAGATGGGCTGCGAAGCGGCTCGGATGAGGGGGCTGTTTGATCAGGCCCACCGGCCGGGGATGAGCGCGGGTCCGGCAGCCCCCTCATCCGGCCCTCCGGGCCACCTTCTCCCTCAAGGGGAGAAGGAAGAGGGGGCCTCAGCCAGTCCGCGATCATCTCCGGATCGTCCACGGTCGCGCTCAACGCCACCCGGCGCATGTCCGGCGCGAACTGTTGCAACCGGCCCAGCCCCAGCGACAGCAAATCTCCCCGCTTGCC
>JBBQTX010000121.1:0-6150 GCA_038234475.1 Caulobacterales bacterium
GAACGGCGAGACCCTGGCCCGCTCAACCGCTTCGCGCAGCATCGGCAGGGTGAAATTGTCCAGCATGATGACGTCCGGCCGCTCGGCCAGCGCTTCGTCCAGCTGGTCCAGTCCGTCCACCTCGACCTCGACCTTGACCAGATGACCGGCGACTGATCGGGCCCGCCGGATCGCCTCGGCGACGCCGCCGCACAGGGCCACATGGTTGTCCTTGATCAGGATCGCGTCATCCAGGCCGAAGCGGTGATTGACCCCGCCGCCGCACAGGACGGCGTGCTTCTCCAGCGCCCGGAGGCCCGGGGTGGTCTTGCGGGTGTCGGCGATGCGCGCGCCGGTCGTCGCCACCGCCTCGACATAGGCCCGGGTCAGGGTGGCGATGCCGCACAGCCGCCCCAGCAGATTCAGCGCCGTCCGCTCGGCCGCCAGAAACGCCCGTGCATCGGCCTCGACCCCGGCCAGAACGGCCCCCGCCTCGAAGGCGTCGCCGTCACGCCGTTCCAGATCGATCGTCGCCCCGGGGTCCATCGCCAGCACGGCCAGCCGAACGCAGTCGATGCCCGCCAGCACCCCGGGCCGGCGCGCCGCAAACACGGCCCGCATCCGCGCGCCTTCGGGAATACAGGCCCGCGCCGTCACGTCGCCCGCGCGGCCGAGGTCTTCAGCCAGGGCCATACGCACAACGGGTTCGATCAGAATGTCGGGGAGCATGGGTCTCAGAACAGGTCCGCCAAGGCTATCCGCACCTGATCCGAGAACAGCGGTGTGACGGCATCCTCGGTCACGACCCGGGCCTCGCCCCAGCTTCCGTCCGGACTAGGATCCCGCAACACGCGGATCAGCCGCGCCTCCGGCTCGACCATCCAGACTTCCGGAACGCCGGCGCGCGCATACATCGGAATCTTGATCTTCAGATCATCGGCCCGGGTGGAGATCGAGACCTCGACCAGCAGGACGGCATCGGACGCCGCAGCGTATTTACGACCGGAGAAGTTGCGCACCACATACACATCCGGTTCGGGCGCGCTGCAGTCGCCGATACGCACCGTGCCGACGGTGCGAACCCCGAATTCGGCTGTCAGCCCGGCCTCGATCAGCTTCATGCCGAGCCGGACGACGAGATTCGCGTTGGTCTTGCTGTGGTCGTCGGAACCGGGGGCCATTTCGACAATCCTCCCCTCAAGCAGCTCGACCCGGTTCCAGACGCTTTGAAATTGGCCGTCGTCGAACATTTGCTCGAACTGGTCGAACGTGAACCGGAACGTCGCCGGGTCTTCGCGGACTTCAAACTCAGGCGTGGTCAAGGGCCTGCCTCCCGCCGGCACTATGCCGCCCTTTCCGCATCCGGGAAAGTCTTTGCAATCTCAGATCGTGCCGACAGTCGTGTATGCCGCGCCACAGGGGCCGCGTCAGGATGATCGCTGCGGAAATGGCCGCCCCGGCTCTCGCGCCGCGCCAGCGCCGCCTCGGCGATCAGACGCGCCGCGACCAGCGGCAGGGCCCCGGGTGTGACGTGGTCAAGCTCGTCGATGACGGACAGGGCCCTGATCAGGTCGTCCGCACCGCGCGCGACGCCTACATCGTCGCTCATGATGCGGCGCAGCGTCTGAAGCGCGGCGTCGGACAGGTCCGGCGCAACCGGCACCGACCGGGTCGCGCCCGCGCCGGAGGTCTCCCGCGCCGCCGCCCGTCCCGTGCGCCGTCCAAAGGCGGCGGCCTCAAGCAGGGAATTCGAGGCCAGCCGGTTGGCCCCATGCACCCCGGTCGCCGCGCATTCGCCGACCGCGAACAGGCCCGGCAGACTGGTGCGACCGTCTGGCCCGGCGGCGATCCCGCCCATGTGATAGTGGGCCGCCGCGGCCACGGGGATCGGCGTCTCGCGCGGGTCCAGCCCGGCCCGCATACAGGCCGAGAACACGGTCGGGAATTCCTCGGGGAAGGCCGCGCCGATCGCCCTGCGGCAGTCCAGAAAGGCCCCGCGCCCCTCGGCGCGCGCTGCATGCACGGCCCGCGCCACCACGTCGCGCGGCTGCAGGTCGGCGTCCGCCGCCTCGCCCAGCAGCAGGCGTCCGTCCCGGTCGATCAGCCGCGCCCCTTCGCCGCGCAAGGCCTCGGTCGCCAGCGGCATGGGGTCAAGGCCGACGTCGATGGCCGTTGGATGAAACTGCACGAACTCGGGATCGAGAATTTCGGCGCCTGCGCGATACGCCAGCGCCATGCCTTCGCCCAGCAGGGCTGCAGGCGTCGTGGTCTCCGCGAACAGGCCGCCGGCGCCGCCCGTGGCCAGAACCACCGCCGGTGCCAGCACCTCGACCATCCGCCGCGATCCCGGCGCGCCGCGCTCGATCAGGGCTCCGCAGACCCGACCGCCGGCATCCTGGATCAGGCTGCGCAGCCGTCCGTCTTCCCAGACCTCGATATGCGGCGCGGCGCGCACGGCCGCGATCAGGGCCGACAGGATCGCACGTCCCGCGCCGTCGCCGCCGACGCGCGCCACCCGGGCTTGCGAATGGGCCGCTTCCAGACTGACGACGAAGCCGCCCTTCGCGTCGCGGTCGAAGGGCGTGCCGAGCGCGGCCAGCCATTCGACCGTGGCCCGACCGTCGCCGGTCAGTATGTCCGTCGCCCCGGCCTCGACCAGCCCTGCTCCCGCCGCCGCCGTATCGGCCGCGTGCAGGGCGGGTGCATCGTTCTTTGACAGGGCCGCCGCCACCCCGCCCTGGGCCCAGGCCGAGGAACAGGCCTCCAGCAAACGCGCGGGTGTCACCACCAGCACCTTGCGCGGACCCGCCTCCAGCGCGGCCGACAGCCCCGCCAGTCCGCCGCCGACGATCAGCGGTCCGTCGTGATGGATCACACGGCTCAACGGCCGAACTCGAAATAGGTCGCGCCGTGCGACAAGGCGTCGGTTAGCGAGGCAGAGCCGGGCATCAGGGCGACCAGCGCAACCCCGATGCAGGCCGCGGCCGTGACCAGGAACAGTCCGACACTCTTGCCCGCCTCAGGCCATTCCAGCCGTCGACCGTCCGGGCGCCAGGCACCGCGCCGCAGGTGGCCGACCAGGGCCAGGGCCAGAAAGGCGGCGAAAATCCAGCTGCCGTTGGTCACGCCCCACAGCACCACCAAGGCACCGATCAGCCCGATGACCACTTTTTCCAGCACCGGATGGATGCGCGCCAGCACCGGACCCAGGGCCTTGGAGCCGTCCAGCGGCGGAGCGGGGGCCAGATTGACCAGATTGATCAGCGCGATGATGAACACGCCCTGCAGCCACATCCCCTGCCCGGTCGCGATGAACAGGGCGAAGAAGGGGATGGCCGCCAGAAGACCGAACGCCGGTCCCGCCAGCGATACCAGCACTCCGTGCCACTCGCTGGCGGGCAGCCGCTGGCTCTTGGCCACGCCGCCGAGGAAGGGGATGATATAGATGCGGGCCGGACCCATGCCGAGCCGGTTCATGGCCAGCACATGCCCGTATTCATGCACCAGCAGGCCCCAGATGGCGGCGACCGCGATCACCCAGCTGCCACTGATCCACCAGATGAAGCCACCCAGCAGCAGGGTCGAGACCACGGCCCAGACCGGATGCTGTCCCTTGTCGAGCGGCGGCTCGTCCGCGCGTGCATAGGCGATCTCGGCCGGCACCGGCGGGGCGGAAGCGGCCTGATCGGGTCTGGAGTCCCACGGACCGGAGGGGCGAGGCGAATTGTTGTCTGTCATCGGGACGACGTGGCCTTTTCCGAGCGTAGCCACAAGGCCAGCAAGGCGAGAAGCCGCAGGCTGCGCTTGTCGATCGTCGCCACCGTGGGGACGGGCGGGACACAGTGCATCAGATCAACTCCACCGCCACATGATGCCGGGCCTTGACCATGTCGTAGCGCGCCGGAATCTTCGGTGGCGGCAGGTCCACCATGCGTTGAACGGCCAGCCGCGCACGTCCGGCGATATCGTCGGGCACCGTCACCTCGAACTGCATGTTGAGCAGGCAGTCGCGGATGTTCTCCAGCGTGATCCGTTTCATATGCGGGCACAGGTTGCAGGGGCCGATGAATTGCACCCCCTCGACCTCACCCGCGACATTGGCGGCCATCGAACATTCGGTCAGCAGCACGACCTGTTTCGGTCGGTGAGCGCTGATGTGGTCGATCAGGGCGGCGGTCGAGCCGGCGAAGTCCGACGTCGCCAGCACATCCTCGGGACATTCCGGATGGGCCAGGATTTCCGCGCCCGGATACGCCGCACGCATCTCGGCGATGTCGGCGGCGGTGAACCGCTCATGCACCTCGCAGCGGCCCTTCCAGGCGATGATGCCAATGTCGGTCTGGGCCGCGACATTGCGCGCGAGAAATTCGTCCGGGATCAGGATGACCCGGTCGACACCCCATTCCTTCGCCGCCCATTCCACCACCTGAACGGCATTGGCGCTGGTGCAGCAGATGTCGGTTTCGGCCTTCACATCGGCGCTGGTGTTTACATAGGTGACCACCGGCAGGCCCGGATAGCGCTGCTTGATCAGCCGCACATCGGCCCCGGTGATGGAGGCCGCCAGCGAGCATCCCGCGCGCAGATCGGGGATCAGAACCGTCTTGTCGGGGCTCAGGATCTTCGAGGTCTCCGCCATGAAATGCACGCCGGCCTGGACGATCACCTTTGCCTTCGAGAGCTTTGCCTGCTTGGCCAGACCAAGGCTGTCGCCGACATAGTCGCCGACCCCGTGGAAGATATCGGGCGTCATATAGTTGTGGGCGAGGATGACCGCGTCGCGCTCGCGCTTCAGCCGGTTGATCTGGACGATCAGCTCGGCCTTGTCCGGCCATTCCAGCGGCGTGACATGGCCGCGCACCCTGGCCCAGACGGGAGCGGTCTCGCGCGCGGTCGCTTCCGACAATCCGAACATTCCGTCC
The DNA here is from genome assembly GCA_038234475.1 of Caulobacterales bacterium. Lineage (GTDB taxonomy): Bacteria > Pseudomonadota > Alphaproteobacteria > Caulobacterales > Caulobacteraceae > Brevundimonas. The sequence goes on from JBBQTX010000121.1 coordinate 4,902, forward strand.
GCCATCAACATCCCTTTTGCTCGACATGAGCAAATCACAGGCCCGAAGAACGGCGACCGATCGCTTTGACCGTCGCCGACTTATGCTCACTTTCAGCATAAGCGGGAACAATCTAGGTCATTGCGAGGGGAATGCAAGGGCTGGATCCTCCCGGCCCTGACACCCGCAGACTGGGTCGGTCGAGACCTCAGGCGACCGCCACCGCCTCATGCGCCAGCAGCCACCGCTTGCGCTCCAGTCCGCCCGCATAGCCGGTCAGCGTCCCGTTCGCCCCGATCACCCGGTGGCAGGGCACGATCACCGCGATCGGGTTCTGGCCATTGGCGAGGCCTGCGGCGCGTACCGCGCGTGGCGCGCCGATCGCCGACGCCAGCTGGCCATAGCTGCGCGTCTCGCCCGCCGGAATGGCCCGCAAGGCGGTCCAGACCGCGCGCTGGAAATCCGTCCCGCCCGTCTTTACCGGGAGGCCGTCCGGAGCCCGGACATCGCCGCTGAAATAGGCCTCGACCGCCCGGCGTACGGGCTCGGGCGCCCGCCCGGCGGTCACCACCGCGCCCGGCGCGTGCCGGGCCAGCAGCCGCGTCATCCGCGCCTCATAGTCGGCGAAGTCCAGAGCCCGCACGGTGCCTGCGGCATCGGTGACCAGCAGCACCTCGCCGACCGGCGTGGTCAGCCGGTCCAGTGTGAGGACCTCGGTCTCGGTCTCAGGCCGCGCGTTTGGCATCGTCGGTCTCCCTCTGTTTCAGGTTCGCGCCGCTGATCCCTGACAGACCGAGATGCAACGCCCCATAGGCCCGCCAAGGTCGCCAGGCTTCGGCGCGCGCGGTCAGGGTTTCGTCGATCCAGTCGTCGGGCAGCCGGTCGTTCGGCGCATCGACCCCGCCGTCGATCCAGTCGCCCGGCAAGCGCAGTCCGGGCCGCGCCGCGACCAGCGCCTTGAGCACGGGATCGACCGACAGGTCCCGCCCGATCGCATCCGGGTCCGCCGACAGATCGAACACCCGCCGCACCCGCGCCAACACCCCCGGCAGGGCCTTCAGGTCGTCAGCCTCGACACGGACCGAGACGCGTCCGGCCTCCGCCGGCTCGACGGAGACCACGCCCTCGGCTCCGTCGACCGGCCGGGTCAGCCGCCGTGACCAGCGCCGACCCTCGACCATGTCGCCGCGCGCGGTCAGGGCCGCGAGCATCGCCGTCCAGTCGTAGGGCGGGCGCCAGGACAGGTTCAGCCGCACCCCGCCCTGATGAA
>JBBQTX010000122.1:0-6146 GCA_038234475.1 Caulobacterales bacterium
CGGCGAAGCCCGCCCTCCCGAGTCGAGACCGACATGACCACTTTCGACGACCTCGTTCCTTCGCCCAAGGGCCGTTTCGACGGCATCGCGCGCCCCTATTCGCCCGAAGACGTGCTGCGTCTGCGCGGGTCCGTGCCGATCACCCATACCCTGGCCGAGCGCGGGGCCAACCGGCTGTGGGAACTGCTGCACACCGAGCCCTATATCAACGCCCTCGGGGCCGTGACCGGCAACCAGGCGATGCAGATGGTCCGGGCCGGGCTGAAAGCCATCTATCTGTCGGGCTGGCAGGTCGCGGCGGACGCCAACACCGCCGGGGCCATGTACCCCGACCAGTCGCTGTATCCGGCCAACGCCGCGCCCGAGCTGTGCCGCCGCATCAACCGCACCCTGCAGCGCGCCGATCAGATCGAGCACGCCGAGGGCGGTGCCAAGCGCGACTGGTTCGCGCCCATCGTCGCCGACGCCGAGGCCGGCTTCGGCGGGCCGCTGAACAGCTTCGAGATCATGAAGGCCTTCATCGAGGCGGGCGCCGCGGGCGTCCATTTCGAGGACCAGCTGGCCTCCGAGAAGAAATGCGGTCATCTGGGCGGCAAGGTGCTGATCCCGACCCAGGCGCATGAGCGCAATCTGGTCGCCGCCCGCCTCGCCGCCGACGTCATGGGCACGCCGACGCTGACGGTGGCCCGCACCGACGCCGAGAGCGCCCAGCTGATCACCTCGGACATCGACGAACGCGACCAGCCTTTCATCGACCGCGACAACCGCACGCCCGAAGGCTTTTTCCGGCTCAAGGAAGGCACCGGGCTGGACCACTGCATCGCGCGGGGCCTGGCCTATGCGTCCATCGCCGACGTGTTGTGGTGGGAGACGTCGCACCCCGATCTGGACGACGCCCGCCGCTTCGCCGAGGCGGTGCACAAACAGCATCCCGGCAAGCTGATGGCCTACAACTGCTCGCCCTCGTTCAACTGGAAAGCCAAGCTGGACGACGCCACCATCGCCAAATTCCAGCGCGAGCTGGGGGCCATGGGCTATAAATTCCAGTTCGTGACCCTGGCCGGCTTCCACAGCCTGAACAACTCCATGTTCGAACTCGCCGACGGCTACCGCGACCGTGGCATGTCCGCCTATTCCGAGCTGCAACAGCGCGAATTCGCCAACGAGGCCGCCGGCTACACCGCCACCCGCCACCAGCGCGAGGTCGGCACCGGCTATTTCGACCAGGTCGCCACGGTGATCTCCAACGGCCAGTCCTCGACCACGGCGTTGAAGGACTCGACCGAAGCCGCCCAGTTCAAAGCCGCATAGGACAAGACCCATGGAACCGCTGAGCCGCCCCAACGCCATCATCGACTTCTGCCTGGCCCCGCTCGAACTGGACCCCGGCACCGCAGGCGCCGCCGAGGTGCGTCGCAGGCTGGAGCATGTGATCAAGACGTTTCAGGCCAAGACCGCCAGGCCGGTCGCCGTCGACTTCTCGACCATGCCCTCGCAGGTCATCAACGAGGCCGCGCACGGTTACGAATAGGCCGGTCGGCGGTCCGTTCAGGCCGCCAGCCGGCGCGCGGCGGCCGGAAGGCTGACCAGCAGTTCCAGCAATTCCGCCGCGTCGAACGGCTTGGCGAGGTGGCGGTCCGCGCCGGCGGCCAATCCGGCGGCGATATGCTCGGACAGGGCATTGGCGGTCAGCATGACGATGGGCGTGCGGGTCAGACCCATGGCCGCCTCGTGCAGCCGGATTTCGCGGGTGGCCGTCAGCCCGTCCATGACCGGCATCTGCATGTCCATCAGGATCAGGTCGTAGTCGCCGTCCCGACAGGCCTGCACGGCCTGGGCCCCGTCCTCGACCGAGGTCAGCTCGACCGTCGCCTGGGCCAGGATCAGTTCGACGACCTTGCGGTTGACCGGGTGATCGTCGGCCAGCAACACGCGGACGGCGGTCTGGCCGGCTGTGGTGTCCTGCGCCGCCGGGACGACGATCGCCGGCGCCTCGACGGGCCGGAAGGGGATGGTCAGGATGAAGGCAGAGCCGCCACCCGGCTCGCTCTCGCAGTCCAGTTCCCCGCCCATCATCTCGGCCAGCTGTCGCGAGATGGCGAGGCCGAGGCCGGAACCGCCGAATTTGCGCGTGATGGCGCCGTCGGCCTGTTCGAAGCGGCTGAACAGACGGTCGCGGGTCTCGCCGTCGAAACCGATGCCGGTGTCCTCGACGGAGATGCGCAGACTGGGCGCCCCGTCGCGCTGTGGACCCGGCGCGGCGTTGAGGCTGACAAACCCCGCCGCAGTGAATTTGACCGCATTGGAGACCAGATTGGTCAGGATCTGCTTGATGCGGACGACGTCGCCCTGGATCCAGCCACCGACGTCGGGGTCGATCTCGACGAAGAACTGCAGGCCCTTGTCGCGTGCGCAGGCTTCATAGAGCCGGGCCGCCTCGCGCAGGGCCAGCCCGAGGTCCAGCGGTTCGTCGGTCAGCGACATCCGCCCCGACTCGACCCGCGCCAGGTCGAGAATATCGCTGAGCAGGACCTGCAGGGTGTGGCCGGACGAGTGGATCAGGTCCAGCATCTCCCGCTGTTGAAGCGTCAGGTCGGTATGGGCCAGGGCCTGGGCGACGCCCATGACGCCGTTCAGGGGGGTGCGGATCTCGTGGCTCATATTGGCCAGGAACTGGCTCTTGGCGCGGTTGGCGATCTCGGCGGCGTCGCGGGCCTCGGCGAGGGCCTGGGCGTCGCGTTTCAGGTCCGTGATGTCGGTGACGACGGTGACGATGCCGCCGGCGATGGTGCGGCGGTCCTGGGCCCGCAGCCAGCGATCGCCGGCGATGCGCTGTTCCACGGTGTTCGAGAGCTGGCTGCGGGCCATAATTCGCTCATCGATCCAGGCATCTTCGCGGCCCCTGGCTTCGGCATAGAGGTCCTGGTCGATGCCATGCCGGAGGATCTCCCGGAAGGTCGCGCCCTTGGTCAGGCCACCGGCGAGCTCCGAATTGACCTCGATATAGCGGGTGTTCCACAGCACCAGCCTGTCGTCGGCGTCGTAGAAGGCCAGTCCGTCAGGCATGCCCTCGATGGCTTCGCGCAGCTGCGTCAGCGCGCCGGATCGGGCCACCCAGGCCATCCAGGCGACTGCGGCGGCGATGCCCACGATCCCCGCGACCATGCTGAGCCACAGGTCGTCGCGAATCCCGCCACCCGCCGGATCGCCCTGCATGGCGAGGAAATGGCTGGAAAAGGTGGCCAGTCCGACCACGAAGGCGGTCAGGGCGGCCATGAGCGGGTGACGGCGGCCCGACGCGGTCCTTGCCGTGGCGTGAAGACGAAGTGATATGCCGAGACCGATGACGCAGGCCAGTCCGGCGGCCAGCGTCCAGCGCCAGTCGTGTTCAAGCGTCAGAAAAGACAGAATGCGGTCCACAGCGTCCCCTTCCCGCGCAAGGATCGCGGAAAGACGTGAAGAAACCATGGGTAGTCGGCGGGCGTCAGGCCTCGGCGGTCTGCACCACGACCCTGAACTCGCGGCCCATGACGTTCACCGGATTGACCTGTCGTTCGCCGCGGCGGACCTCGAAATGCAGGTGGGGTCCGGACGACCGTCCGGTGGAACCGACCAGGCCGATGCGCGTGCCCGCCTCGACCGTATCGCCGGTGGCCACGTCGATGCGCTGCAGATGCGCATACAGGGTGCTCATGCCGTTCGGGTGCCGCACCTCGATGAAGCGCCCGTATCCCCCGGCCTCGTAGCCCGTGCGCATGACGCGGCCCTCGGTGGCGACGAAGACCCCCGTTCCCTGCGGCGCGGCGATGTCGATGCCCTCGTGTCGGCGCGCGGCGTGACCGGGCAGACGCCGAACACCGAAGGCCGAATTGATCGCATAACCCCGGACGGGCTCGGCGAAGGCGATCGTCCGGGTCACGGGCCCGGCCGGTTCTGCGACCGCCGTGGTCGGCGGGGCTTCCGGTATGGCCCAGGGCGTCGGTTCGGCCGGAAGGGCGGGGGCGGCGGCCATGGCCAGCACCGCGACCCCTGTCAGGGTGGCGGCCTGACCCGAATGGATGAGGAACGATCGGACGTTCGGCAACAGTTGTCGCATGGCGGAGGCGGCTCCGTCTTTTTGGCTCGAGGCGCAGGGGGGGCGCCGGCGGGCCGCGCTGGGCGACACGCTGTGGCCAGCGACCGGAAGAGCGCCGTTTTACCGCTCGATGGGGCGACTTTGGGGCAGGCGGGGGTGGCAGGTCGTCGCCGGCCCCAAACGAAAAAGGCGCGCGGCCCGAACGCCGCGCGCCCTGCTCTTGCCGGTGGGTTGAGCCTCTACTGCAGCGGCAGGCTGAAGGTGAGAGCCCCGACGTGGCTGTCGGCGGCGTCACCGAAGCGACCCCGATAGCCGAGCGCCATCTTCACCGGACCGAAGTGGGTGTCGATACCGGCCGAGGCGATAAACGAGCCGCCGAAAGGATCGTCGATCTGGCGGGCCAGGATCTGGGCCGGGTTGGCCGCGATGCCGGTGCGAACGGCGTCCCTGCTGTCGCTCAGACTGTCGCGATAGCCGCCTTCGACGAAGAAGCTCGTGCCGTCTCCGCCGCCTTCGGCCCGCAGCGTGATCTCGCCGCTGGTGCCCTGGACCGTGCGGTCCCGGTAGCTGTACTGCGCCGCCGGACCCTGTTCGACGTAGCCATTGACGTCTGTCGAGACATAGTTGAGCGCGACGCGCGGCGACAGATCGATGCCGCCCATGTCGAACCAGACGCCGCCCTGGATCCGGGCGCCGATGCTGCCACCCCGGGTCGCGCCGGTGTGAATGATCGGGGCCAGGGAGGTGAGGCGCGTGATGTCGTCGTACTGGTCGATCGAACCGCCGACCGTGGCATTGACGAATTGGCCACCCGAACGCCAGCCGCCGTAGATGTCGAAGGCATAGGTCTCGACGTCGAAGGCCATGGCCCCCGCCTCGACCTCGGCGGTGCGGAACGTCCCGACAAAGCCGAAACGCGCGCCCGGCGACATGACGTGGTCCAGGCCAGCGCGGATGCCCCAGCCAGTGGCCTCGGATGCGGCCACGGAGCCGCGGGCATCGGTCTCGACGCTGTCGGCGATGGCGCCGAAGGTCAGATGGGTGCCGGCCTGCCAGTCGGAGCGGCCCGAAAGGCCCTCGCTGGCGAGGTCGAGCAGGTCTTCGCGCTGGCGGAAGCCGGTTTCGGCCTGGACCGTCGATTGAGCGCCGATGTCGCCGTAGTAGAGATAGTCATTGGCCAGCCTGGCGATCAGGCGGTGGCCTGCTGCGGTCGGGTGCACGCCGTCCCAGAACAGGAAGGTGTTGGGCGTGGCGCAGACGGTTACGCCGTTGAAACAGGCATCGGTCACATTGGTCAGGCCGAAGGCCCCCGGATTGGCGGTGAGGGCTGCGCCGACCTTGAAGATATCGAACAGGATGATGTTGGTTCCGGGCCGGGCCGCGGCGGTGGTCATCAGCCCGCTGAGCAGGGCACTGTTGAACGAGGTACCGGCGAATTCGGCCAGCGGAGCGGCCACGGTTCCGTGGAACTGCGGGGCGTTTCCGAGGCTGGGAATGTTGCCGACCAGAATGGTGCCGGCACCGGCGCCGGCGACGCTGTTGACGAGGAAATTGATGTCCGCCGCGGCCGCCAGGACGGTTGGCGTGATGGCAGCGACCGGGTTGGCCGAAGCGCCGGCTGCGGGCAGGCCCTGGAAGATGTTGTTGGCCCCGCCGAGAATGCTGACCAGGTCGGTCGAGCGGAAGGTGCCGCCGGCACCGGTATAGGCCAGAAGCTGATTACGCATCCCGGGAGGGAAGGCCGAGGAGTCCGTGCGCGAACCGCCATGGGCGTAGTTGATGTTGCCCGAGACCAAGGCGCCGGCGGCCGCGCGACCGGCGTTGAAGCCCAGCAGTTCGGTGAACACCGGGCCATTCGAGAACCGGCCCTGGAACTGGGGCGGCGAAGTCGGGCTGAAACCGCCGGTCGCGGCGAACAGGTTGCCGTTGTCGCTGAGGCTGTCGCCGAACACGACCAGGCGGCTGTAGGATTGGGCGCTGGCGGCTGACGCGACGGCACCCACAGCGGCCACAGTCAGTGCGGCGAGCGCCGCATTGCGCAGGAAACGAGACATCGATGATCCTCCCCCGG
>JBBQTX010000123.1:0-6112 GCA_038234475.1 Caulobacterales bacterium
AGATACAGGTCGTCGGCGTGGGACCGGGCCCAGACCTGATACTGAATCCACTGCAACGCCGCCGTCGCCAGCGCCAGGGCCGCCCCATAGATGACGATCGTCCGGACCATGCCGTCAGCCTATGAAACATCCGCGACGGACGCCAGCGCCGCCATCCCGCGCGCGGCCTTCCTGTGGTATGCGCGGCGCGATGCTGAACCGCCGCCTCTCGATCGCCCCCATGATGGACTGGACCGACCGGCATTGCCGGGCGTTCCATCGCGCCCTGACGGCCCAGGCCCTGCTGTACACCGAGATGGTCACAGCCCCTGCGATCCTGCACGGCGACCATCAGCGGCTGCTGGGCTTCGACGCGGTCGAGCATCCGGTGGCCCTGCAACTGGGCGGCTCGGACCCGGACCAGCTGGCCGAGGCGGCCCGGATCGGTGCGGCCTTCGGTTATGACGAGATCAATCTGAACGTCGGCTGCCCCTCCGACCGGGTCCAGTCGGGGCGGTTCGGGGCCTGTCTGATGCGCGAGCCGCAACTGGTCGCCGACTGCATGGCCGCAATCAAGGGCGCGGTCGCGGTTCCCGCCACGGTCAAATGCCGCATTGGCGTCGATGACCAGCAGCCCGCCGTCTCCCTGTTCGAGACCGTCGACGCCTGCGCCGCCGTCGGCATCGCGGTGTTCATCATCCACGCCCGCATGGCCTGGCTGAAAGGCCTGTCGCCGAAGGAGAACCGGGACGTGCCGCCGCTGGACTACGGGCTGGTCCGCCGGCTGAAGCGCGAACGGCCGCATCTGAACATCAGCATCAACGGCGGCATCGCCTCGCTGGACGAGGCCGAGGCGCATCTCGACGATGGCGACGGCGTGCGGCTGGACGGGGTCATGCTGGGTCGCGCGGCGTATCATGAGCCCGCCATCCTGGGACAGGCCGACCGCCGCCTGTTCGGTGCCTCGACTCCGGACACCGACGCCTTCGAAGCCATCGACCGCTACCGTCCCTATATGGAGGCGCGGCTGGCCGAAGGGGTGCATCTGGCGGCGATGACGCGGCACTTGCTGGGGCTGATGCGTGGCCGGCCCGGCGCGCGTGCCTTCCGCCGCATCCTGACGGTCGAAGGCATCCGCCCGGGCGCGGGACTGGAGGTCGTCGACCGGGCGGTGGACGCCGTGCGAGAGGCGGCCGCCAAGCGCCGCGAGCCGAGCGAACAGGCGGCCTGATGCTGCGGCGCCACAGATGATGCCGTTGTCACGCGACCGTCGCAGGCGCGGGGAACGCGAGGGCAGCGTCTCGCATTCGTTCGGGCAGGAGATCTGTCCATGCCCAAGACCATTTCGACCAAGCCCGACCTGCGTCTGGTATCCGGCGAGGCTGCGATTTACGACCTGATGCGCGCGCCCGCCACCACGGCGGATCGGGTCAAACGCCTGCAGATGGAAGCCCGCGCCCTGGCTGCCGAACAGATCGAGGCGCTGGAGAAGATGCTGAAACAGGCGTCCGATATGGCCCGGGAGATCGCCGAGGGCGGCGAGGCCTATCCGGTCGGCGCGCGCGAACTGGCCGGTCGGCTGGCGACCGACCTGCCGATGAAGGCTGAGACCCTGAAGGTGATCGTCGGTCGCGCTGTCTAGACGGGTTGCGGCTCGCGCCGGCCGCGGATGCGCCGCGCCAGCCGGAACACCACCACGGCCAGAATGACCAGCACCACCGGTATGACGATCGGCGCGAGGAAGGCGACGATCACGGTCAGGAAGGCCAGCACGTCCTCGACCAGCGACACGACCGGATTGCCGAGGCCTCCTGTCGTGGTGGTCGACGCAACCCGGGTTCCCGTCTGGGCGGCATTGAACGCCAGCGCCGCCGGCGCGCCGACGATGATGCCGGCGATGGCCGCCGCCGCCGGATCCACGCCCCAGAACACGCTGCCCGCCGCGACCGCCCCCGCCACCGGCCGGGTGACGTAGCCGATCGCGTTCAGCCCGTGGTCGATGGCGGGAATCTTGTCGCCGGCGAACTCGACGACCGTGGCCACGCCGAGCGCGGCGATGGCCGGCCATGACACCAGCCAGTCCATCTGGTCGATCAGCCGCACGCCGAACATCTCGAACCGGGCCGCCAGCGCCAGCATCAGCATGGGCAGGAAGGTCCTCAGCCCGGTCGCCGAGGCCAGACCCAGCCCCAGCAGGGCGGGCAGGACCCAAGTCTGCAGCGGTCCGCTGGCGGTGCCAAGGGTCGACAGGTCGAGATCAGGCATGTTCGCCTCCGGTCCGACAATGGTTCGGACGAACAGCATAATGCGCGGGAAGTCGATCCCGCTCCAGCAGCCACTCCAGCCGAAGTCCGGTCTACCGTAGCCTGGTTGTCGCCTTCCCGCCGGTCGCGGGCCAGATGCTTTCGGACACCTGTTCGCCGGTGCCGATGAACTGGTCCAGCTGGGCGCGGATGTTCGACAGGGGCGCACCTCCGCCCAGGTCGACCTGACGATGGATCAAATAGTCCTCGCCGTCGGCCATGTCGGCGACGAACCTGAAGATCAGCTCGCGTTCCAGGACGAGGGACCGGGCCGTGTCATTGACCTCAAACAGGGCGTTGAAACCCAGCTCCTTGCAGCGTTGCGTGGGTCCCTGGCCCGCGCAGTCCGTGCCGATGAAGACCATGTTCAGCCAGCCGTCCAAGGTGGCATAGATCTCAAGCCCGCCGGTCTCGCCAACCGTGACCTCATTGACCGTGCCATTTTCAACGGAGACCAGCTCGCGGACCTCGGCTTCGCCCCAGTCGCGCCAGGTCTGGGCCTGGGCGACGGCGGGCACCGCGACGATGACTGCGACCGTCAGCGCGGCCTTCAACAAGCTGAACATGGAACCTTGACCCCCGACCCGGGCTCAGCCCAGCCCACGGCGGGGTAGAAGGGAACGGCGTCAGGCCAGCAGGTCGTCGAATTCCGGATGGCGTTTCAACCAGGCCACGGCATAGCTACAGCGCGGGGCCAGCTTCAGGCCTTCGGCGCGGGCGTGTTCGGCCAGCGCCTGCATGAACCGCCCCGACGCGCCGGTGCCGCGCAACGCTGGATCCGCCTCGACATGCAGGATGGTCCGCGTCTGTCCCTGGACGGAATAGTCGGCAAAGACGGTGCCGATGGTGCCGTCGGGGCCGGCGAACCCCTGTTCGAACCGCTGGCTGGCGCGGACATCTCGAAAGTCGGTCACGGAGGTTCCCCGATCATGTCCGCCGGCGGACACAGGGGCCAACACCGAAGGGCGCGGCGCGTTCCCCGAAAAATTGGCGAAACACCGGTTGTCATGGGCCTTGTTGCCGGACAGCCTCGGCTCAGGGCGCGCGGTCGCCCAGCAGGTTCACCAGCCCGATCACGCTCTTCACAGTGAACCAGATGTGCAGCACCAGCAGGAGCAACAGGAAGACGAAGCCGAGCAGAAAAAGGACGACCGAGACGAAGCTGATCGCCACCAGGATCCACAGGCCGATGGTCCACCAGAAGGCCGACCAGAACAGGCTGATCTGCGCGTCGATGTGCGCCCGCGCCACGCCGGTTGCCGACCCCCGCGAGGCATAGGAGACGACCAGCCCCACCAGCACCAGGGTGTTGGCGCTGGGGATGGACAGGATGAACAGCGCCCACGCAACCAGCGCCGGGACCTTGCCCTCGGCTTCGTGGTGGCCGGACTCGAACCGGGGTTCATTACGGCCTTCGGTGGGCGTCAGCGACATCGACAGGTCTCCTTCAGATCCACCAGCCGCGCGGATTGGCGATCGGTCGCCCGGCCTTCAGGGCCCAAACGCCCGAAGCGCCCCGCAGCACCATCCAGCAGGCCAGAAAGAACAGGGTCGGCACGCCCAGCGCAAAGGTCGCGGCGACCAGCAAGATGATACCCGCCAGCGTCGCCACCGCCGCAGCCCACAGGGTGCGCTGCTGATAGACGAAGTGCGAGCGCGACACCGGGTCCTCCGGTCCCGACCGGCCGGTCACTGCCAGCAGGCCAATCAACGCCGAGACGCCGCCCGTCGGTACCGAGAACAGGATCAGCGCATAGACGGCGAACAACCCCATCCCGCCGCCGGGCAGGCCCTGGGGTTCCTTGCGACGGCTGGCTCGGGTCGAGAATTCGCGCGACGGCTCGAAGATGGAGCCGGCTTCGACCGGTCGGGTGTCGGGTATCGGGGCGGCCGTAGCCTCCGCGTCAGGCACAGGCTCGTCTGCGGACACGGCCGGCGAAGACAGGCGGGTGTCCACGCCGGGCCGCGGTCTGGATCGGGACAGTGGTCCGGGACCGGTCGTCTCGACTGCGGGTTCCGGTCCAGGCTCAGGCTCTGGCGCGGGTGCGGGCGGCTCGCGCAGCCGCCCGGCCAGCGACGCCGGCGAGGCGAAGCCGATCAGGTCGTCGTGATCGTCCGGGTTCGAGGGATCGCCGGGTTCGGCCATCGAAAATCCTTGGCAAGTCCGCCGTCAACAATGACCGTCGCGCCGTCGCCGCGCAACCGCCGAACGCCACCGATCACCGCGCCAGCACGACCTCGCAGCCGGGGGCCACCGCCCCCTCGAGGGCTCCCGGCTTTTCGATCCGCACCCCGCAGCGCTGCACCCGCGGGTCGGCCAGACAGGCGAGGGCCAAACGTTCGGCGAAGGTCTCGACCAGGCCGACATGACCCTCGGCGACGATGGCGCGCGCGGCCTGGGCCACGGTTTCATAGTTGATGGTGTCGCCCAGCCGCTCGACCGGCGCGGGCGTCAGCGTCAGGGCCACGTCGATGACCAGTCGCTGCAACCGACCCAGTTCGTGATCATGGACGCCGATCCCGGCCTCCAGCGTCAGGCCGCGCACGAAGACCGACAGGCCTTCGCGGACGAAGGCCGGCCCGGTCGGGGCGTCGGCGGCAGGAAAGGGCAGGGGGGCTGCGGTCACGCTTTACTCCAGGATGTCCGGGGTCTGCCAGGCCAGGTGCTGACCCCCGTCGACGGCGATCATCTGGCCTGTGACCATCGACGCGTCCACCAGCCACAACACGGCGGCGGCCACGGCCTCCGGGCTTCCTGCGCGCTGCAGGGGGACGGCGCCGGCCTCGGCGACGAAGTCGGCTTCGCTCTGGTGTATGGACGGCAGGGTCGGGCCGGGTCCGACGCCATTGACCCGGATACGCGGAGCCAGCGCCTGGGCCAGGGTTCGCGTCGCCCACCACAGGCCGTTCCGCGACAGGGCATAGGAGAAGAATCGCGGGTCAGGCTTCAACACCCTCTGGTCCAGCAGGTTGACGATCGCCGCCCCGTCCGGTGCCTGGGCCGCGAAGGCCTCCGCCAGCACCACCGGCGCGCGCAGATTGATCTCCATGTGCGCGTCCCACAGGCCGCGATCCAGCCCGCCGACCCGGTCGTCCTCGAACACCGAGGCGTTGTTGACCAGAACCGCCAGCGGCCCGAAGGCCTCGACCGCCGCCGGCACGACCGACCGGACCTCGGCCTCGTCCGCCAGATCGGCTTGGACCGTCGCCGCGCGCCGTCCCAGCGCGCGCACCTCGGCTGCCACGGCTTCCGCCGCGCCGCCCGGGCCGCGATGATGGATCACGAGGTCGAATCCGGCCCGCGCCAGTTCGAGGCAGATCGCCCGCCCGATTCGCTTGCCGCCACCGGTGACGAGGGCTGCGCCGCCCCGTTGCCGGTTTTGGCTCGCCGGATCAGTCAACCCGACCGAACTCGATCAGGTTGATGACGGCCAGAACGCCGACGAAGCCGAGGATTATGTAAAGCGCCAGCATGGGATGCTCCTGTAGCAGCGCCCGCAATAAAGCGACGGGGCCGACTGTTCAAGCACGCGCGACCGCCTATCGTCGCCCCATGACGACGTGGCGCACCCGGATCGAGCCCTTCACCCGCCCGCTGTTCTTCGCCTGGTCGAGGATGAGTCGCGGCATGACCCAGGGCGTGCGCGGCGTGGCGGTGGATGCTGACGGCCATGTTCTGCTGGTCAGACACACCTATCTGCAGGGCTGGTGGCTGCCCGGCGGTGGGGTCGAACGCGGCCAGACCTGCGAGGACGCCCTGATCCGCGAGATGCACGAAGAGGCCGGGCTGATCATCGAGGGCCGCCCGACCCTGATCAGCGTCCACGCCA
>JBBQTX010000124.1:0-6093 GCA_038234475.1 Caulobacterales bacterium
GGGGCCTCAAAGACCCTGAATTCAAGAGCGCGGGTCATTACACGCAAGCGTCCGGTGACGCAACCGCCGTGACCTCGCCTCAGCGTCCGCTGTTCAACATCGCGGTGGCCGAGGTCGATGCCGCTGCCGCTTCGGCTGCGACGGGGCTCTGTCCGGCAGCCTCCGGCGCGCCGCCCGCGACCGCGGTCGCCTGACCCTCGGGCGGGACGGGGGTGATGTTCTGGGCGGTGCAGGTGGCGAGGTCGCGGGCCACGTGGCGGCCGACGCAGAACATGTCCTCATAGCTGGGCCGCGATGCGGCGAGGCACTGGAACAGCATCAGCTTGGACATGTTGAGGCAGAATTCGCTGTTCTGCTCAACGGTCAGGGCCTCGGTATTGGCCCGGGCCTCCTCGCCACCCGCGCCCAGCGCCGCGAGGGCCGCCAGCGCCAGCGAGCGGACGATGGCCGGCGTATAGGGCGGACCCGAGCGCGCCGGGCTGAGGCCAAGGCCCGAGCCGTTGTTGGCGGCGGCGAACAGCCGGGCCGATTCCTCGGCCGAAGGCAGCATCTGGATAGCGGACAGGGTCTTGGCCCCCTCCAGCCGGGTGACGCGGTCGGCGATGTGAACCGTGGCCCATCGGCGGCGCGGATCGCCACGGCCCTGGATGGTGTACGCGTCGCCTTCGACGGCTTCCGCGATGATCAGCATGGCGGCCGAGTCCCGGCCAATGGTGTCGACGATCAGCCCCGCGGCGGCGTCGGCACCGGGCAGGGTCGCCGCTGTGGCGGGATCGGCGATGATCCGGGCGATCATTTCCCGACGGACCGCCGGATCGACGGCGTAGCGGCGTACGCCCTGAACGAACTCCGGCGACTGCAGCGCCAGGATCGAGCCATAGGCGATCATGCCGCGCGACAGCTGGGCCGGCTCATAGGACGCGCCCTTGCGGATCGCCGCCTGGATGGATTCGGCCGTGGGAAAACCCGCCTCGATGGTGCCGACGTCGCGCATGAAGGCGACATAGATGGAGGCGGCTTGGGCGACGCCCTCATTGAGACTGACCGCGGGCGGCGGGGGCGGAGGCGGAGGGGCCGGCGCGGGTTCCGGCTCGGGCGTCGCGCAGCCAGCGAGGACAGCGGCCGCTGCGACGGCGGCGATCGCGAGCGCGCGACCCGAACGGAACTTGAGCATGCGAAATCCCCACGTTTACTCGCGGCGTCGTGACGCGCCGGAACCCTGAAAACCTTATAGCTCGCAGCGAATCGTTTTCCGAATGCTAATCGAACAGCTTGGAGACCGATTCCTCGTTGGCGATCCGTCGGATAGCCTCTCCGATCAGTGGCGCCACTGAAACTGTGCGGATTTTTGCGCAGTTCAAAACTTCGTGCGGTTGCTCGATGGAGTCGGTAATCACCAGTTCCTTCAGCGGGCCGTCCGTGACGCGCTGTACGGCCGGACCCGACAGGACCCCGTGGCTGATATATGCGGACACTTCGGTCGCGCCCTTGTCCATCAGCGCCTGGGCGGCGTTCACCAAAGTGCCGCCGGAATCGACGATGTCGTCGAACAGGATGCAGCGGCGGCCTTCCACGTCACCGATGATGTTCATCACCTCGCTCTCGCCGGCGCGGGCGCGGCGCTTGTCGACGATGGCCAGATCGGCGCCCAGGCGTGAGGCCAGAGCCCGGGCCCGGACCACGCCGCCGACGTCGGGCGAGATGATCATCAGGTCGTCGCCGCGCCCGTAGTGGTCCCTGACGTCTTGCGCCAGCACCGGCGTGGCGACCAGATTGTCGGTGGGGATGTCGAAGAAGCCCTGGATCTGGCCGGCGTGCAAATCCATGGTCAGCACCCGGTGCGCCCCCGCCCGGGTGATCATATTGGCCACCAGCTTGGCCGAGATCGGCGTCCGGCCGCCGGTCTTCCGGTCCTGACGGGCATAGCCGAAATAGGGCATTACGGCGGTGATCCGACGGGCCGAGGCGCGAACCAGCGCGTCGGTGATGATCAGCAGCTCCATCAGATTGTCATTGGCCGGATAGCTGGTCGACTGGATCACGAAGACGTCCTCGCCGCGGACGTTTTCCTCGATCACGGCGAACACCTCATTGTCGGCGAACCGCTTCACCTGGGCCTTGGTCAGCGGCATATCGAGGTGGGTGGCCATGGCCTGGGCAAGGGTCCGGTTGGAGTTGCCAGAGAGCAGCTTCATGGCCGGTCATCCTTTCGCCGTCATCACCCGGCTGAGAATGCCGCCGTGGCGTTGGCGCGCTACATACCAGCGGACGGCCCGGCCACAAGGCGCGGCGCGTCTTTTTGAGCGACCGCTTCGCATTGGCGCGGCGGAGTTCGCTGGTGTAGGGATCGCGTCTCGTATCACGGGGTCGCCAACGGGTCGGTGCCCGCCGGCATTTGTCATGTTGAGGTCGTCCTTGCCTGCTTCCAAATTCCGCGCCGGACTGATCCTGGCCACGGTGGCCGTATCGGCCCTGACGATCTCGGCCTGTTCGGGCCGCCCGGACCGCCCGCGACTGGCCTATGAGGAGCGCCCGGTCGAGGCGCTCTACAACACCGGCTACCAGCGGGTCGAGAGCGAGCGCTGGGCCGACGCCATCGACTATTTCCAGGAGGTCGAGCGCCAGCATCCGTATTCGGAGTGGTCGCGGCGCGCGATCCTGATGCAGATCTACGCCTATTATCAGAACAACAACTATGCCGAGGCGATTGCCGCGTCGGACCGGTTCATCCAGCTGTTCCCCGGCAATCCCAGCGCGCCCTATGCCTTCTATATGAAGGCCCTGTGCAATTTCGAGCAGATCACCGACGTGGGCCGCGATCAGGGCTATGCCCAGGCGGCGCTGGACGGCCTGCGCGACGTGGCGCGGCGCTATCCGGGAACGTCCTACGCCATCGACGCCACGGTCAAGATCGACATGGTCAACGATCAGCTGGCCGGCAAGGAAATGGCCATCGGCCGCTACTATCAGCGTGCGGGCCAGCCGCTGGCCGCGATCAACCGCTACAAGTCGGTCATCGACAGCGAGGCCTATCAGCGCACCTCGCACACGCCGGAAGCGCTGTACCGGCTGGTCGAGGTCAATCTGGTTCTGGGCCTGAAGCAGGAGGCGACCCGCAACGGTGCCGTCCTGGGCTTCAACTATCCCGGCAGCCCCTGGTACGCCGAGGCCTACGCCCTTCTGTCCGAAGATGGCCAGCAACCCGACGTCGCACCGACCGGGCAGCGCGAGAGCTGGCTGCGGCGGATCATTCCGGGCTGATCGTAGGCGATCCGGCATCAACGGATGTCGGAACCGGACGCGCCCGCTAGACTGGGCGCAATGTCGAATCGCGCTCCGCCATGCTGACTGCCCTTTCCATCCGCGACATCGTGCTGGTGGAGGCGCTCGACCTCGAGGTCGAGGGCGGCCTCACCGTGCTGACCGGCGAGACGGGGGCGGGCAAGTCGATTATTCTCGACGCCCTCGGACTGGCCCTGGGCGCGCGTTCCGACGCCGGACTGGTCCGCGCCGGAGCCAAACAGGCCTCGGCCACCGCCGTTTTCACCGCGCCGGATAACCCGCTCGTGATCGCCATGATCACCGAGCGTGGGTTCGAGGTCGCGCCTGGCGAGGAGCTGATTCTGCGCCGGACGCTGGCGGCGGACGGACGGAGCCGGGCCTTTATCAACGACCAGCCGGCGGGGGTGACGGCGCTGCGCGAGATCGGCCAGGCCCTGGTCGAGGTGCACGGCCAGCACGAGACCGTCGGCCTGCTGGACTGGAAGACCCATCGCGCCCTGCTGGATGGCTACGGCGGCCTGCAACCCCAACTGGGCGGCGTCGCCCGGGCCGCCGAAAGGTTGAAGGCCGCCGACCGCGCCGTGGCCGGGCTGAAAGATGCCGCCGCCGACGCCGCGTCCCGGGCCGAGGAGCTGACGCAGAATCTGGCCGATCTGGACGCGCTGGACCCGCGCACCGACGAGGAGACGGAACTGGCCGGCGAGCGGGCCATCCTGGGGGCCGCGGAAAAGGCGGTGGCCGACCTTGCCGATGCCAAGGCGTCGCTGGGGGGGGACAAGCTGTCCCAGAAGCTGAGTGCCGCCCTGCGCGCTGTGGAGCATGCGCGCCAGCGGGCGGGGCAGGCGGGCACCGACCCCGAACATCCCCTATTGCAGAAGCTGACCGCCGCCGCCGAAGCCATCGACCGCACCATGGTCGAGGCAGAGGAGGCCATCGCCTGCGTCGACGCCGCCGCCAACGCCTTCGATTTCGAGCCCGGCCGGCTCGACAAGGCTGAGGAGCGGCTGTTTGCCCTGCGCGCCGCCGCCCGCAAGCTGAATACCTCGGTCGAGAGCCTGCCGGTGCTGCGCGTGCGCTTTCGTGACCAGTTGCGGCTGATCGAGGACGGGGCCGAGGCCATCACCGCCGCCGAACGCGCCGCCTCCGCTGCACGCGAAGCCTATGACGTCGCCGCCATGCTGCTGACCTCGGCGCGCGAGGCGGCGTCGGACCGGCTGACGACCGCCGTGATGGCGGAACTGGCCCCGCTGAAACTGGACCGCGCCCGCTTCCGCGTCGCCTTCGAGCCGGTCGCCGAGGGCCGTCGCGGCCCATTGGGCGTCGAGACCACGCGGTTCGAGATCGCCACCAACGCCGGCACCGCCTTCGGCCCGCTGGACGCCATTGCGTCAGGCGGCGAACTCGCCCGTTTCGCCCTCGCCATGAAGGCCGCCCTGGCCGGACGCGAGGATCAGCGCCAGCCGGTGATGATCTTCGACGAGGTCGACCAGGGCGTCGGCGGCGCCGTCGCCTCGGCGGTGGGGGCGCGTCTGGAGCGACTGGCGCTCGGGGCCCAGGTGCTGGTCGTGACCCACAGCCCCCAGGTCGCCGCCCGCGCCCACGCCCACTGGAAGGTGCGCAAGGCGGATGCGGGAGGCATGACCACCACCACGGTTGACACGCTCGACGACGACGCCCGCCGGGAAGAAATCGCCCGCATGCTGTCGGGCGCGGTGATCACGGACGAGGCGCGGGCTGCGGCGAGAAGTCTGATCGGATAACCTTTCTTCCCCCGCTTGCGGGGGAATTGTCGCGTCGATCGCGGAGCGATCCAGCGACGATGGGGGGCGTGTCCAACGGATGGAAGAAAGAATTCCCTCATCGTCCTTGCTCTCGCTGCGCTCGAGGACGGGACACTTTTCCCGCAAGCGGGAGAAGTAAAAAGTCAGCTTCCCCGCAACACCTTCAGCAACTGCGGCTGCAGTTCCGAGTTTGTCGCCAGGATCTGCGCGCCGGTCTCGGGCCGGCCCTCGCCGTCGATGGTGGTGACCACGCCGCCCGCTTCTGTGACGAACAATATGCCCGCCGCCACGTCCCACGGCTGGAGGTTGCGCTCATAATAGGCGTCGTACCGCCCCGCCGCGACCCAGGCCAGGTCCAGCGCCGATGAGCCCAGGCGGCGGATGCCGGCGACGCGCTGGCCGATGGCGTGGAGGTCCTTGATGGCCTGGGCGTGGCCCGTCTTGCCGATGAAGGGCAGGCCGGTGGCGATCAGGCTTTCCGACAGGTCGCGACGTCCGGCGACACGAATGCGGGTGTCGTTCAGATAGCAGCCCTTGCCCTTTTCGGCCCAGAACAGCTCGTTCATCACCGGATTGTAGGTCACGCCCGCGACGATCTCGGAGGTGCCGTCGGGGGCCTTGCGCTCCAGCCCGACGGTGATGGCGAAATGCGGCATGGCGTGCATGAAATTGGTGGTGCCGTCGATCGGATCGACGATCCAGGTGTGGGACTTGTCCGTGCCCTCCATCATGCCGCGTTCCTCACCGAGGAAGCCGTAGCCGGGGCGGGCCTTCATGAGCAGCTCATAGAGGGTGTCCTCGGCCTTGATGTCGGCGGCGGTGACGAAGTCGCCGGGCCCCTTGCGCGACACTTGCAACTGGGCGACCTCGCCGAAGTCGCGAAGCATGGGACGGGCGGTCTTGCGGACCGCGTCGATCATGACGGAGACGAGAGCGGAGGCGAGGGCCATGGGGGAATCTCCTGGTCCGAAAGTCCTGACAAGGCGGTCAGCCCGGACAGACGGAGAAGTTCAAGGGGCTTTGGGTGAAC
>JBBQTX010000125.1:0-6071 GCA_038234475.1 Caulobacterales bacterium
CCGAGACCCTTCAGGGCGTCAAAGCCGGTGGCGGCGGGCGCAGCGTTGGCGGCGTCGTTCTGCGGAGCGGCGGTTTCGTTGGTCACGTCGGTCATGCTCAGACGCTCCGGGCGTTCTTGGAGTTCATCGACTTGAAGTCGACGGTCTCGGGCTGTTGGGCTTCATGGGTGTGCGCCGCGCCGGCGAACAGGCGCAGGTGTGTCATCTGCAGGCGGGCCAGCGGGCTCTCCTTGGGCAGCATGCGCTCGACGGCCTTTTCCAGCACCCGCTCGGGGAAGCGGCCGGCCAGGACCTTGCCCGGCGTCGTCTGCTTGATGCCGCCCGGGTGGCCGGTGTGGCGATAGTAGATCTTGTCGGTCAGCTTCTTGCCGGTGAACACCACCTTGTCGACATTGGTGACGACGACATAGTCGCCGCAATCGACGTGCGGGGTATAGTCGCCGCGGTGCTTGCCGCGCAGACGGTTGGCGATGAAGGTCGCGAGACGGCCCACCACGACGCCTTCGGCGTCGATGACGATCCACTTCTTCGTGACCTCGGCCGGCTTCAGCGAAGCCGTGGTGCTCTTCAGCATTGTGAGGGTCCTGGAGACGAACGGGGCACCTCTCCGGGTAACGGGAAGGTGCGGAAGGCGCGCTGATAGAGGAAGGGGGGCGTGGGGTCAATGGGAGCAATCTTCGTGCGTGATCCCTATCGCATTGAAATACATAGTCTATATTGATATGGTATCAAAATACCGCACACTTTCCTTCTCCGCTCGAGGAAGAGGGTGGCCCAGAGGGCCGGATGAGGGGGCGGTTTGCGCCAACAGGCCGGCAGGCGCGAGCGGACCACGGTTGGATGGGTGTCTTGCCCCTTATCCGTCCCGCTCCGCGGGCCACCTTCTCCCGCAAGGGGAGAAGGAATACATGACGAGGCCCCTCGCCCGCGCTAAACCGCCGCCAAACCTTCAGGAGCCTGCCCGCATGACCGTCGCCGCCCGCCTCGCCGAACTCGGCATCGCCCTGCCGGAACCCGCCAAGGCGGTGGCCAACTATGTGCCCTTCGTCCAGACCGGCAATCTCGTCCACATCTCCGGCCAGCTGTCGAACGATGCCGCAGGCGGGATCAAGGGCACGGTCGGTGACGACGTCTCGCCCGAACAGGCCCTCGCCGGCGCCCGCATGTGCGGCGTCAACCTGCTCGCCCAGTTGTCCGCCGCTTTGGACGGCGACCTCGAACGCGTCGTCCGCGTGGTCAAACTGGGCGGCTTTGTACAGGTCGCCGGCGACTTCATCGCCATTCCGGCCGTGATCAACGGCTGTTCGGACCTGATGGTCGAGGTGTTCGGCGACAAGGGCCGTCACGCCCGCTCCGCCGTCGGGGTCTACAGGCTGCCGCTGGGCTTCGCGGTCGAGGTGGACGCCATCGTCGAGGTGCGGTGACCCCTCTCTCCGTGGGATTTTCCGTCCGCGTTCACGATCGGGTCGCCGACATCGGCCGCGAGGCGTGGGACGCCTGCGCGGCCCCGACCGGCGACCCCTTCGTGTCCTACGATTTCCTCGACGCCTGCGAGGCCTCGGGGAGCGCAGTGCCGGCACAGGGCTGGGCCGGACGTCATCTGGCGCTGCAGGACGAGACCGGTCGCGTCATCGGTGTGTTGCCCCTCTGGCTCAAGGGTCACAGCCAGGGCGAATACGTCTTCGACCACAGCTGGGCCGACGCCTATCAGCGCGCCGGCGGCCGCTACTATCCCAAGTTGCTGGCCGCCGTCCCCTTCACTCCAGTGACCGGCCCGCGCTTCCTTGCCCACCCGGACGCGGACGCCACAACCGTGCGCGAGGCAATGTTGCAGGCCGCGGTGACCCTGACCGAACGACTCGGCGTCTCGTCGCTGCACGTCAATTTCCCGACCCGGCCGGAATGGGACGCCATGGGCGAGGCCGGCCTGCTGCAGCGCCAGGACATGCAGTATGTCTGGCGCAACGGAGGCTATGCGACCTTCGACGACTTTCTGGCGGCCCTGTCCTCCAACCGCCGCAAGACCATCCGCCGCGAACGCCGCGAGGCGCGGGCCGGCCTCGACATCCGTGTTCTGAGCGGCACCGACATCACCGCAGAGCACTGGGACGCCTTCTTCGCCTTCTACCAGGACACCGGCGAGCGCAAATGGGGTCGGCCCTATCTGACGCGCGACTTCTTCAGCCGTCTCGGCGCGACCATGGCCGACCGCATCGCGCTGGTGATGGCTTTTCGCGACGATCAGGCCATCGCCGGGGCCCTGAACCTGATCGGCCGCGACGCCCTGTACGGCCGCCAGTGGGGCGCGCTGGAGGAGGTCCCCTTCCTGCATTTCGAGCTCTGCTATTATCAGGCCATCGAATTCGCCATTGCGCGCGGCCTGGCGCGGGTCGAGGCCGGGGCCCAGGGCGAGCACAAGATCGCGCGCGGCTACCTGCCCTCGCCGGTGTATTCGGCGCACCACATCGCCGATCCTGCCCTGCGTGGACCGGTGGCGCGCTATCTGGCCGGCGAAGGCCCCGCCGTCGCGGCCGAGATCGACGCCCTGACCAGCGACCTGTCGCCGTTCCGAAAGAGCGATTGACGCTTCAGTCGGCCTTGCGCTTCGGGTCCTCGCCGATGAACCAGCCGGCCATCCAGCTGACGATGCCGGTCACGACCGCCGCACCGATCCCGGCCCACAGACCGTCGATCACGAACCCACCGAGCAGGCTCGCCACCAGTCCGATCACTGCGGCATTCACGACCAGCAGGAACAGGCCGAAGGTGATGATGGTCAGGGGGAAGGTCACAAAGGTCAGGATCGGGCGGACGACGGCATTGGCGATCCCGAGAAGCAGCGCCGCCGCCAGCAGCGATTCGTTCGACAGGAAAGTCACCCCGTCCACGACCCGCGACGACAGCCACAGACCCAGGGCGGTGACCAGAAACTGGGCGATGAAACGAAGCATGAGACCCTCCCGACTCGGCCACGACAATAGCGCGAAATGCGGTCGCGGGCTCCCCACCCGCTCCACCGATTGCTACGGTGCGCCCCGTCCACGGAGTTCAAGATGAGCCTGCACGCACCTTATGATCCCGACAATGTCTTCGCCCGGATCCTGCGCGGCGAAATCCCCTCGGTGACGGTCTGGGAAGATGAGCATGTGCTGGTCTTCATGGACGTCTTTCCCCAGTCCGAGGGTCACGTCCTGATCATATCCAAGACTTCGACCGCCCGGACCCTGCGGGAGATCGACGCCGACGCTTTGGCCCGCGTCACCGCCGCCGTCCAGCGCACCGCCCGGGCCGTCGAAAAGGCGCTGCGGCCAGAGGGCCTTCAGATCATGCAGTTGAATGGAGAGGCCGGCGGCCAGACCGTGTTTCACCTGCATTTCCACATCATTCCGCGCTGGTCCGACCGTCCCATGAAGGGTCACGGACAGGCGCCGATGGCCGACACGGCGGACCTGCGCCGGACCGCCGACCTCATCGCCGCCGCGCTGGACTGAACCGCTTTCCTTGACGCCCGAACGCACAGGCGTGGCCTTTCTCCGGTCGCGGACGATCCGCGCGCCGTGGGTGGGGCATCTGACGTGACTGCGAAACTGAATTGGCTCGACATAGGGGTGGCGACCGTGGTCGCCTTCTTCGTCGGCTTCCTTTCGTAGGGGCTGATCTTCGCCGAGTAATGGATGGCCCTGACCGGAGTGACGGATGAAAGCGGCGGCGACACGCTGTGGATGTTGCCGGGTCTGGTCCAGACCTTCGTCACCGTGGTCGGCCTCGGCTGGTTCGTCGCGCGGGACGGAACGACCCGCTGGATGGGCGGGCTCAAGATCGGGCTGGTCGCGGGCGGCTGCTTCGCCCTGATGACCTCGGCGTATGGCTTCATCTACCAGACCTCGGACATCGGCCTGCTGCCCATCGACTGGAGCCACCTGCTTGTGGTCCATGCCGTCGGCGATGCCCTGATCGCGGGCCTGCGGATGAAGCCGAAGACCTGAACGCGAGGGCTTGAAAAGGGAGAGGTTCCTCGCGCATCGTCGCCCCATGGCGCTTCTGTACGGTGATCCCGCCCCCCGCTTCGCGATCGAGGGCGTCAGCAACCCCCGCTATGTCCTCGACACGGCGGCGGGGCGTTATCTGCTGGTGACCTTCGTCAAGGCCGGACCAGCCGTGGCCCGGGCGGTCGCGACGCTCGAGCACCGCCGCGCCGCCTTTGACGACATCCACGCCAGCGCCTTCATCGTCGTGGTCGGCAAGGACAAGGGCCGCAAGGGCCGTCGGGACGGCATCCCGGGGCTTCGCTTCCTGTTCGATCCCGACGGCTCGGTCGCGGCCCTGTACGGTGTCACTGCAGCCGAGCAGTGGTTTCTGCTCGATCCGGCCATGCATGTCATGCTGGTGGCGGGCCCGGACCAGGCCGGGGCGCTGGTCGACCGAGCCGCCGCCCTGCCCCCGCCGGGCTGTCACGGCGGCCCCGAGAGCATGGCCCCCGTTCTGCTGACGCCGCGCATCTTCGAGCCCGCCTTCTGCGAACGTCTGATCCAGCAGTACCGCGAGATCGGCGGCGAGCCGTCCGGCTTCATGCGCGAGGTCAACGGCGTCACAAGGCTGATGACAGACAACCAGCACAAGCGCCGCTCGGACGCCATCATCGAGGACGAAACCCTGCAGCAGCAGGTCGTGGCCCGGCTGAACCGGCGGCTGCTGCCGCAGATCGAAAAGGCCTTCAACTTCCGTGCAACGCGAATCGAACGCTATCTGGTCGCCCGATATGATGCGGAGACGGGCGGCTTTTTCCGCCCGCACCGCGACAACACGACCAAGGGCACGGCGCATCGCCGGTTCGCCGTCACCATCAACCTGAATGCGGACTACGACGGCGGAGACCTGCGCTTCCCGGAGTACGGACCGCGCACCTATCGACCGGCGCCCGGCGGTGCGGTGGTGTTTTCCTGCTCGGTTCTGCACGAGGCCACGCCGGTGACCCGGGGCGAGCGGTTCGCCTTCCTGCCCTTCCTCTACGATGAGGCCGCCGCGAAAATCCGCGAGGCCAACCTTCGGTTCCTGGATCCGGCGCTGACCGCCTAGTCGGCGCGGAACTGAAGCTCCGCCAGTCGGGCATAGAGACCGCCCTGCGTCATCAGCGCCTGATGGGTGCCCTCCTGGACCACCCGTCCGTCCTCCATGACCACGATCCGGTCGGCCCGCAGGACGGTGGCCAGACGGTGGGCGATGACGATCGTCGTGCGCCCCTCCATCGCCTGGTCCAGGGCGACCTGCACGAGACGCTCGTTCTCGGCGTCGAGGGCCGAGGTCGCCTCGTCCAGCAACAGGATCGGCGCGTCGCGGACCAGGGCGCGGGCGATGGCCATGCGTTGCCGCTGGCCACCCGACAGGCTCTTGCCGCGTTCGCCCAGCGGCGTGTCGAACCCCTCCGGCAAAGCCTCGACGAAGGCCAAGGCCTGGGCCTCTTCAGCCGCCGCGCGAACCTCGTCCCCGGTCGCGGATTCCCGACCGAACCGGATGTTTTCGCTGGCTGAACCCGAGAACAGCGGCGCTTCCTGCGAGACCCAGGCGAAGCGGCTGCGCACCTCCACCGGATCGGCGTCACGGACGTCGACGCCGTCGACCGAGACCATCCCGGATTGGGGATCATAGAACCGCAGCAGCAGACGGAAGACGGTACTCTTGCCCGCTCCGGATGGCCCGACGAGGGCGACCGTCTCGCCCGGGCGCACGGTCAGGGAGAACCCTTTCAGCGCCGGCAGGTCGGGACGGCCCGGATAGGCGAACCGAACCGCCGACAGCGACACCTCGCCCACAGCCGGCTGCGGCAGGGACCGGGGGCTCTCGGGCGGACGGATCGCCGCCTCGCTGCGCATCAGTTCGTCGATCCGCTCCATGGCACCGGCTGCCTTCTGGACGTCGCCCCAGCTTTCGCCCAGCGCGCCGACCGCGCCGGCCGCGAACACCGACAGCAGCACGAACTGCAACAGCGCGCCGGGGCTCATCCGGCCCGCGATCACATCCTGGGCGCCCAGCCACAGCACCAGGGTCACACCGCCGAACATCACCACGATAAC
>JBBQTX010000126.1:0-6070 GCA_038234475.1 Caulobacterales bacterium
CACCCGGCCCGTGCCCGCTTCTGCTCATCGGGGGGCTGCCAGCAAAGACAGCCGAGATCGCCGCGGCGACGCTGAACAACGACTCCTCGACGCGATGGCGCGCCCTCGCCGTGCCATTCGGCAACGATGATCATCGAATCTACACCGACGGTGCCACAACAGATTTGATGAAGGCGGCGTGCGCCTTCGCGATCGAGAACCATCCAGAGCGGGAGGATAATCCGGACCCCAGCCGGATGGTGCTCGCATACGTCGTCGCGACGGGCTCGAAGATTCTGTTTGACGGCTTCGGAGCTTCAGCCTTTCCTCTGCCGCTGGATCATCCCGATGGGGCTTGGAAGAACGGCCAGCATTGGCGGTTCGACATCCTCGAAGTGATGGGCATGCTGCGACGAGCGATTAATTCGCTCGAAACCGGTCCAGCGGAGTCTCTCCGGTTGCGACTGGAGGCGCACGGACTTGACGACGCTCTTCTTCTACCCTCTCGCAATTTCATGGTCACTACGACCGAGCCGATCCGCACTCTTTTTAGCGAATTTCTTGCAGGACGCCGGAGCGTTGGAGAAATCGACCAAGCCATTCGGCGGCGCAGATTCGGGCGTAACGAACTGAAGCGCTTCTACGCTAAGACCGGCGGTAAGAAAAAGACCTTCGCCTACGACAACCGCGACTTGGTATTCGCCAAGGCGCGCGTGGGCCAGGATGGCGGCCAGCATGACATCAAGGCGGACGTGGACCTCACCCCACATCGGATGCGTCGCGAACTTGAAGGCCGATTCCGCTTCGGAGTTCCGCTGCATCCCCCCGGCTTCCAGCACGACGTTCAATGCGCCGACGACGCTGATCTCGTCCGCGAGAAGTTCACCTGCATCGACCGCGGCCCCGTGGAGGTCAGCGGTGATCACGCCAACGTCTTTGCGAGCGACAAGGTCACCGCAGACACGGTAGTTAAGGCGCAGCTGGAAAAGTAAAAGGCGGACCCGGGGGCCCGCCCAATACAGCTGTGTGATATCTTTTTCTACCGTCGATTCAGTTGGCTAGGCCAACTGCGTCATCCCCAAAGCTGCCCGGCCGAAGCCTTCTTGCCCGGTTCTCACGGATCAAATCGATCCTCGATCGACAGCGGCGAGGGTCAACCTCTTTGGCCGCCGTGCACGTTCCACCGCAAAAACGGTTCAGGTGCGAATTAGGATAACACAAACCTTTTTGCCCATGCGGGCTTAACCGGACAATTAATGCGTTAGAGCCGAAATCGCAAGTGAGGCACCAGAAGTCTATTCCTCTGCGAGGCATGCCAGCAGAGCTTCGAAGGTAGTTGCACGAAATCTGATCGAATAAATAGTTCCGCCTTCTATCCCACAAACCCCGCCGCCCGCCTGAGCCGGTCGTTGATCGCCTCGCCGAGGCCATGCGCCGGGACCGGCGACACGGCGATGCCTGAAGGCCTTTCACGATCGGCTTCGCGCAAGAGCCGGAACAGATTGGCCGCCGCCTCGCGCAGGTCGCCCGACGGGCTCAGGCTCCAGCGGGGATCGCCGACGCCGGGGCCGAAGCCGAGCAGGATTTCGCCCGCGGCCGGCTGGACGACCTCGATCCGCACCGGGGCGTCCGGGGCATAGTGCAGGGTCAGACGGCCGGGCGAGCGATGTCCCTGCCCCTCCCCGCCCCGGTCCAGCGGGCCGACGACGGCCTCGATCTCCTCGCGGGTGACCGCGCCGGGACGCAGCAGGGCGACGCGACCGTCCAGCACCGAGACGACGGTGCTCTCCACTCCGACAGCGCAGGGTCCGCCGTCGAGGGCCGCGCTGGCGGCGAAGCCCGTTTCCTCGACCGCATCGGCGAAGGTGGTCGGGCTGGGGCGGCCCGAGCGGTTGGCCGAGGGGGCGACGACGGGTCGGCCGAAGGCTGAGATGACGGCGCGGGCGCGGGCGTGGCCGGGCACGCGGACGGCGACGCTGTCCAGTCCGGCACGGGCGAGGTCGCAGACCCGGTCACGGTCGCGGATCGGTGCGACGATCGTCAGGGGGCCTGGCCAGAATGCCTCGGCCAACGCCCGGGCGTGACGGTCGAATACGGCGATAGCCTCGGCCTCCACGGCGTCGGCGACATGGGCGATCAGGGGGTTGAAGCGCGGCCGGCCCTTGGCCTCGAAGAGAGCGGCGACGGCCACGGCGTTGCCCGCATCGGCGGCCAGGCCATAGACGGTCTCGGTTGGCAAAATGACCAGCTGACCCGCCGCCAGCACCCGAACCACCTCGGTATCGGTCAAGCCTGTTTCGGTCATGTCGGGGCGCGACGGGCCTGCAGCGCCACCCGCACCGTCACCTGCCGCCCCACGAAACGGTTCCAAGGCCCCGTCGTCCCTATGCCGAAATCCGTACGGTCCAGAACGAACGCGCCCGTCAATTGCGCCCGGTCACCGCTGAGACGCAAGTCTATCGGGAAGGCGATCAACCGGGTACGGCCCTTCATGGTCACCGCCGCATTGGCCGTGTAGCGGTCCCGTCTAAGCGGCTGCAGCGACTGCAGTTCGACCCGGATGTCTGGATACCGGGCCGCATCGAGGAAGGCCGGACCGGTGGCGCGCGAACTGGCGACCGAGGGGGACATCTTCAGGGACCGCGCCTGAACCACGACCGTCGCGCGAGTGCGGTCCGGAGCGTCCGGATCAAAGGCGAGGTCGGCCCGCCAGTCGTCGAACCGACCGCTGTGGGAGCCACCGAAGGCCCGGACCGCCATCTCGATGCGGGACGCGTCGCGATCAAAAGTCCAGGGCGTGGGTGAGGCCCCGAGCAGGAGCGGGGCCAGCAATGCAAGTAACAGTGCAACGAGCGGTCTCACGGCCGGCGGGGTATCCACGGGATCATCCGGTGCAGGACGTTGTCCCGGTTCACGAACTGGTGCTTGAGCGCCGCCAGTACATGCAGGGCGATCAGGGCGTAGAGGCCCTTCATCGCCAGTTCGTGGATGCCGATGATGGATTTGAAGGCGTCACGACCGCCGCTGATCGGCAGCAGCGGCCAGTTGAACAGGCCGAACCAGCTCAGATCGCGCCCTGTGGCGGACACCGCAGCCCATCCCGTCAGCGGCATGGCCAGCAGGAAGACGTAGAACAGGACGTGCGTCGTCCGGGCCAGAATCTTCTCCCAGCGCTTCATCGTATCGGGCAGCGGAATGGCCGGATTGGCGAGGCGCCATCCGATCCGGACAAGGGTCAGGATCAGGACGGTCAAACCCGCGGCCTTGTGAATCTGTATGAATTCGCGCGAGATGGCCTGGCCTTCGGTCGCCTCGTTGGCGGTGATCAGCAGCACCTGGGCCAGAATCATCACGGCGATCAGCCAGTGCAGGACCAGCGAGACGGTCGAATAACGGTTGCGCGGTTCAGCCACGGGAGCCCCTTTGATCAGCCGGCACTCTGGCCCCGCGCCAAGTCTTCGCCAAGCCCTACTTGCATGCCCCGGCGGCAAGGCGGCATGAACATCCCATCTGATCGAACCGGTACCCCATCGCCATGACCTACCGCGCCCCCGTCCGCGATATCGCCTTTGCCCTGCAGGCCGTGGCCGGCATCGATCAGGTCGCGGCCACAGGAGCCTTTCCGGACCATGATGCCGAGGTGTTGGGTGCCGTGCTCGAGGCGGCGGCGCAGTTCTCGGAAGGGGTGCTGGCCCCGCTGAACAAGATCGGCGACCAGATGGGTTCGGGCTACGCCAACGGGGCCGTAACGGCCGCCCCGGGCTTTGCCGACGCCTATCGCCAGTTCGCCGAAGGCGGCTGGACCGGCCTGTCCGCCCCGACCCACGCGGGCGGCCAGCAACTGCCCAAGGCGCTGGAACTCGCCGCCTACGAGACCGTCCACGCGGCCAACATGGCCTTCGGCCTGTGCCCGATGCTGTCGCTGGCGGCAAGCGAGGCGCTCGAAGCCCACGGCACGCCGTCGCAGAAGGACATCTATCTGACGAAACTGGTGTCCGGCGAATGGACCGGGGCCATGGTGCTGACCGAACCACAGGCCGGTTCCGACCTCGGAGCCCTGACCACCACGGCGACGCCGAACGGCGACGGCACCTATGCCCTTAACGGGCAGAAGATCTACATCACGTGGGGCGATCACGACGCCACGGACAACATCGTCCATCTGGTTCTGGCGCGCCTGCCCGACGCCCCGCCCGGACCCAAGGGCATCAGCCTGTTCCTTAGTTCGAAATACCTCGTCAAGGCCGACGGCTCGCTCGGCGACCGCAACGGGTTCCGGCCCGTGGGCGTCGAACACAAGCTGGGCATCCACGCCTCGCCGACCTGCGTCATGGCCTATGAAGGCGCGAGCGCCGAACTGGTCGGTCAGCCCAATCAGGGCCTGGCCCATATGTTCGTGATGATGAACGCCGCCCGCATCGCCGTCGGCGTTCAGGGCGTTGGCATCGCCGAGCGGGCGTATCAGCACGCCCTCGCCTATGCCCGCGACCGACGGCAGGGCCGCTCGGTCTGGACCGGCGAGGCCAATGCGCCGATCGTCGACCATCCCGACGTGCGCCGCACTTTGGCAGTGATGAAGGCGAAGATCGCGGCGGCCCGCGCCCTCTGCCTGTCCACCGGCGTCGCCGCCGATCTGGCCAAGCATGCCGCCACCGAGGAGGATCGCCGCCGCTGGAAGGGCCGCGAGGACCTGTTCACCCCGATCGCCAAGGCCTGGTCGACCGACGTCGGCTGCGAGGTCGCGTCGCAGGGCATCCAGATTCACGGCGGCATGGGTTTCATCGAGGAGACCGGTGCGGCCCAGCATTATCGCGACGCCCGCATCGCCCCGATCTACGAGGGCACCAACGGCATCCAGGCCATGGACCTGGTCGGCCGCAAGCTGTCGCAGGACGGCGGCCAGTCGGCGCATGACCTGATCGCCGACATGAAGGCGACGCTCACCGTCTTGCCACGGCTCTATTCCGGCAAGCCGGTCGAGGCCTTTGCCGACGGCATCTCGGCCGTCGCGAATGCCACTGCCTGGCTGCTGGAACGCAAGACCGCCGACGACGGTGCCGCCGATGTCTTGGCCGCCGCCGACGCCTATCTGAAACTGGTCGGGGACGTAGCCGGTGGCTGGATGCTGGCGCTGGGTGCCGTTTACGCCCGCGATCAACTCGACGGCGGTCAGGGCGACCCGGCCTGGCTGGAGGGCAAGATCACCCTGTACGAGGTCTATGCCGCCAATGTGCTGGCAGGTTCCGGCAGCCGGATGGCGGCGGTGCTTCAGGGCGGCGCCCTGCTGGAGCGGATGAGCGCGGACGTGCTGGCGGGGTGAGGATCACCTTCAACGCTAGCGTCGACGGCGAGCCTCAAGCCGTTTGACCGCAACACCGATCTCCCGAACCGGCTGATAGCGCTCCAGCGGGAAATCCAAGGTGGCCAACTCCTTGGCAGGCCCCAGCACACAAAAGAAGACAACCGACCTACCGAACCGCATCCACAGGCCCAGATAGCCATGGGCTTCATTGTAACCGTGCCGGTAGTGGAATTGATCTCCGAGATCGATGTTACGTCTACTTCCGACCCGGAGGTCACCAAACCAAGACTCGGCTCTCTCGGTAATCTCAGATGCTAACGAGCTGCCTTCTTGGGCCCACTGCACCAAGCGTCTATGCCTTGGCCCCGCGAAGCCACCGCTAACTCGGTAGAACATCGCATACAACATCTTCGTGGCGAACAAGGTGAGGTAGTCGTGCGCGGCGTTCGGTATCCCGACCGTTCGTTCGAGCGCTACGTTCGCCTTCTCCGGAGGAACTTCGCCTCTCAGGCGTGCCATCGCCAGATCATTCAAGATCGGAAGTGCCGACGGAGCGTTGCGGACAACACCTCCAATTACCTTGTCGAGATCGCTGGGGTCCAGGTAGGTGCCTGTCGGATCCATCATTCTGATGTAAAAGGCAGCAACAAGCTCACTAAGTGAGGCTGCCCGATTGCAAGGAATGCAGGTGGGAAATTCTAGGCCCTCAGGCCCTTCCTTTCGCCGGAAACATATCTTCGCAGGAGCGTGGTCTGGCTCTTGTGTTGGTCGCTCTCCGTTGCAGTAGCA
>JBBQTX010000127.1:0-6019 GCA_038234475.1 Caulobacterales bacterium
GCCGAGCCCTTGTCATCCCGGACGCCGCAAAGCGGCGATCCGGGACGCATCCGCGCGCAGTCTTCCCCTCCCGGACGCTGCGTCAGCAGCGATCCGGGAGACAGGTCGGGATCTGCGAGTCGGCCACCCGTCTCCCGGACAATCGCGATGCGATTTCCGGGAGGTCCCCATGTAGGAGGCCGTCCGTCCCGGCTCTCCGCTTCGTTTCGGCCGGGATGACAAGGATTGAGCTGCACCCGGTTTCGTGGACACCAAGATAAGGTGTTTTTGGAGCTGGAGGATGACGATGCAACGTCGGATCGCTCCGCCGGCCAGATCGGGGTCGAGGCGTCAGGACCGCCACCCGACGCAAGCTTCCGTCCAATCTCCGCGGAGCCACGGTCAGGAGTCGAAGCGGTAAATCATCATAAATCCTCCGGCTTCGGCCCGGGCGTTCCGCACGCCTTCCCGCCCCTGGCGCCGTCCGGCACGGGGTCGTTTCCGGCTGTTCCGCCACGCAATCGGGGCGTAAGCCCGCTCAGCCGACGCCCCGCTTCAGTCAGTCCAATTCGCCCGGGCGTTGTCTACTGCGGATACACCTGGCCGGCGGCGTCCTTCTGGCCTTCCAGGCTGTGCTTCAGGTCGCGCATCTGGTCGTGTCCGTCCTTGACCGTGGCATAGGCGCGGCGGATCGCGTCCCTGGTCGTGGCGGAGACATCGGAATCTTCCAGGGCCGTCTCGAACTTGGCATTGATGAAGTCCTCGCCGGTCTCGACCGAGTTCACCACGGCCTGGTCGTCGCGCAGCAGGGCGTGTTTGACGTCGAGGAAGGCCCGATGAGCCTTGGCCAGGACGGTGCCGTATTCCTCCGGCTCGCCGCCGAGCGTGCGCACCGTGCCCTGGAGATCGACGGTGACCTGCCGGCGCTCGAAGCTGCGGGCCTCGAACAGGGTGCGATAGTGGGGCTTGTCGGCTTCCTTGGCAGCTTCGCGATAGCCGTCAGCGCTGTCGATGGTGGTCTCGATCAGTCCGTTGAGGACGTGGATGTCGTGATGGTTGTGGGTGCTCATGGGGGAGGCTCCGTAGGTGAAACGCTACCCCTGAAACCGATTCAGCCCCGCTTTGGTTGCGACCGTTCGCGACGACGGCAGGCCGAAATCACATCCTGCAGTTCGGTGGGCGACGCAGCGGTCAAAGGCCCTGCGGCCTGCTGTCCGTAGCTCGCGAACAGCGCCTCTCCCCGCGCCAGTCGATCCAGCAGGTCGGGATCCGGGGGCCCCGAGGCGGTCACGCCCGGACCGGGTACCGCGAGATCGGCGACGAGGGCGAAGGCCTCTCCCTCCATCCCGATGCTCAGGCGATCCTCGCTCGCGATCGCCCGGAACCCCGGCACGACGATCCGGAGTCCCGCCGGGCCGCACATCAAGGCTGCGGTCGGGGCACCCGCCACATCCACGAAAGCGATTATGGTTCCGTCGGCGGTCGCAACGCTCCCGGCGGCAGGCGAGGAGGCCGCCGGAACCGGCGTCGCGGTCGCGGCCGGTGGCACCACGGGCCGGTCGCA
Source organism: Caulobacterales bacterium (assembly GCA_038234475.1). GTDB lineage: Bacteria > Pseudomonadota > Alphaproteobacteria > Caulobacterales > Caulobacteraceae > Brevundimonas. Next base: position 1,544 of record JBBQTX010000127.1, read on the forward strand.
GCCGGTCGGGACCAGCAGGGTGGCCACGGTGGCGAGAATTGTCCTCGTGACGGTCCCTCTCACAGCTTCGTCCGCAGCGACCACAACTCGGGAAAGCACCGCCGCTGCAACGTCTCGGTCAGATAGGCCACGCCCTCGGTGCCGCCGGTGCCGCGGCGGCGGCCGATGATGCGCTCGACGGTGACGACGTGTTTGTGGCGCCAGGTCAGCAGCGCATCGTCCAGATCGACCAGTTTTTCGGCCAGCTGGTAGAAGGGCCACCAGCGGGGAGTGTCGCGATAGACCTCCAGCCAGGCCGCCTCGACACTCTCGGACGGCTCCCAAGGTTGGCTGACGTCGCGGCTCAACACGTCTGGCGGAACCGGCAGGCCGGCCGCGGCGAGCTGGGCCATCACGTCATCGTACAGGCTCGGCGCGGCGAGGGCGGCCTTCATCGCGGCGAGGGCGACAGGCCGGTCTTCGTGGAACCGGAGGAAGCGATCGTCCTTCAGGCCCAGCGCATATTCGAAGCGACGGAACTGATCGCTCTGGAAGCCGGAGGACGAGCCCAGCACGCCTCGGAAGCGCAGGTAGTCGGCCGGGGTCATGGTGGCCAGGATGTCCCAGCTCATTGTCATGACCGCCTGGATGCGGCTGACCCGGGCCAGGCTCTTGTAGGCGGGCACCAGATCGCCGGCGCGAACCAGGCTCTGCGCCTGCGCCAGCTCGTGCAGGATCTGCTTGAGCCACAGCTCCTTGGTCTGGTGGATAACGACGAACAGCATCTCGTCGTGTTCGTCGGACAGCGGGTGCTGGGCGGCGAGCAGGTCATCCAGCGCCAGATAGCCGGCGTAGGTGATGTCGGACGGGGGGTGCGGCGCTTCGGTCATGGACGACCTATCGCGCGGGTCGCGCCCGGGCTCAAGTGGACGACCTCGGGCGACCAGCCCCTAGCGCTGGACCCACTGGTCTTGGGCGTTGCGGTACCACTGGCCCGAGGTGACGCGCGGCAGGACGATCGTTTCGAAGGCGCGGGCAGCGGCGACCTCGGTCGTGGCGCCGGCGGCCTGGGCACGCTCGGCATAGGCGGCGCGGCGGGCGGCATTGGTGTCCAGAACCGCCTGGGTCAGGGGGGCGCTGGACGAGGCGACGCGGAAGCCGAGATAGCCGTCCGCCTGTTCGCCGACCGTACCCCGAGCCTTGGCGGCGTCGATCATCGCCTTCTGCTCGGCGGTCTGGGCGAAGGCCGCGCTCGCGGCCACGCCGAGGGCGGCGATCGCGGCCGTCACGACGAAGAGCTTGCGGATAGACATGGTGTTCAACTTTCGCATCAGAACAGGTTGGGGTTTTCGACGAGGAGGTCCTGAAGCTCCTTGTCGAGGCGGATGCGGACGTCGGCGTCCAGCTTGGCGTATATCTGGATCGGGTCGACCTGAAGCCGGACCGTGGGCGTGCAGGCCCCGGCCCCGGCCACGGCCATCAGGCCGAGCAGGGCGGCGATCTTGCGGGTCCGCGTTACGGGCCAGGTCATGAGGCGAGGTCTCCGGTCTTCAATCTGTGCGGATGTAACGCCGCGCGGGGTGAACGGGTTCTGAACGGTGAAGCCAGCGGGATTATGGCGCGTCGGGAACAGGGGCGTCAGGCCGCCCGTCGCGGGCCCGGTTCAGCGCCAGCAGGTCGCTGACCAGCTGGTTGGCGTTGAGGGTGGTGTCGAGGGTCAGGTCGATACCGGTGCCGGACGGCAGGGGTAGCTCGCGGTTGAGGAATTCGCGGCTGATGAATTCCGAGATCGAGATACGCAGCTCTTGGCGCTGGGGCGGGTCGTGGCGACCGCGGATACGAAACAGCACGCCGATACGGCCCTGATCCAGACTGTTGACCTCGGCCGACAGGATGTCGAAGGACAGATTCTCCATCGCTTGATAGGCCAGATCCTGCACCGTATTGGGCGGCACCCCCTCGCCGCCACCTCCCGCCTGAAGGCCGCTGAGCGCCTCGCGCGCGATCGACAGCCGCCCCGGCTGGACCGCCGACAGCGAGCCGCCCGAGATGCGGATCCCGTTCACCCGGTCCGACGTGAAGGGCAGGCGCCCGGAGACGATTGCGTCGAGATTGACCTTGTCGCCAAAGCCGGCACCGGCGATCACCTGACCCAGCTGGACCTTGTCGAGCACGATGACCCCCCTGATCGGCTGGGTCGGGTCCAGCGGCACGGCGAAGGGCTCGACCCGGATCGTGCCGCCGGCGACCGCGAGATCGCCGCCCTCGATCGTGACCGCCGCCTCGTCGAGGCCGAAGGTCACGGCGATGTCGGTCAGGGGCGCGATCGATTCCAGCAAGTCGGCGGTCAGCTCCTGACCCGGTGCTGCGGTCAACGGAGCCAGACTGGTGAAGTCGATGGTCCCGCGCAGCCCCTTCACGGGGCCGACCGGGCTGATGAAATCCAGGCCGGGAATGGTCAGGCGACCGGAACTGGAGCCTTCGGTCCCGCCCCGCCAGTCGACGCGGCCCTGAAAGCCGACCGATCCGCTGGCGGGGGAGCCGACGAAGGCGGCCATGGGCGTCAGGTCCAGCGGCTGCAAACCAGCCGGGGCGAAGACGATCGACGGCGCGTCGATGGTCACACCGCCGGCACCCTCTCGGCCGTCGTGTGCCAGGGTCAGGCGACCGAGCGTCGTCGGCCCATGGGTCAGATCGAAGGCCCCCGACCAGTCCTCGCCGACCATCCGCGCCGAACCGGCGGCACCCACGGCGTTGAAGCGACGCGGCGTGGTCGCGTCATCCACGGTGGCCGATGTTATGCGCGCGTCCAGCCCGAGGCCGCGAGGGCCGCCCGTCGCCGTGAATGACCCCTCGGCATCGCGAAACAGCAACGCGAGGAAGGGGGCGGCGGCGTCGATACCCGACAATGCACCCTCGGCGCGCCAGGCCCCGCCGGTCACGGTAACCAGCGGACGTGCGACCGGACAGATCGATCCGGCCATATCGGTGACATCGCTCTCGTCCAGCTCGAGACGCTCGACCGTCAGGGACAGGCACCGGGCGGCGACATAGGTCAGACGGCCGTCCGTTGAGGCCAGTTCGCCCCGCGTCTGCAACGCGATGCCGCGCGCGAGCCCGAAATCCAGCGCGGCGCGACCGTCCAGCGTGGCGGTAAAGCCCCCGGCAGTCTGGCGCCAGGCCGGGATGGCAAAGGCGGCCTCGGGCAGGCCCTCCCCCCGGCGCGAGGCCAGGGCGAGCGCGCCGCCGCCGGCCTGACCCCGGAGCGCGACGAAGATCGGTGTCGCCACGGGGCTCAGGGTGACGACGCCACCGTTGGCGGGGCGCAGCGTCGCCGGTCGATCCAGAGTGATGCGGGTGCCCGACGTCTGCGAGCTCAGGGTGAAGGCGGGGATGTCGACGGCAAAGGCGGACAGGGCCTGCTTCATCCGGGCCAGTTCGGGCAGGTCGTCACGCGCGGACCGACCGAACAGGGGCCAGGCGGCGCGGGGCGCGGCCAGGGAGCCGGTCGCCGCCAGGCGCGTCCCGCCATCCGAGACAAGTTCCAGATCGACCGCCCCGCGCACGCCCGCCAGGGTCATGTCGCTCCAGGACAGCCGATCCGCCGCGAGCGCGAACCGGCTCTCAACCTCGACCGCGGCCCCGCGACCGCCGATCACCAGCCGCCGCGACGACAGGGCGACACCCGATCCATCCAGTCCGGCACCGGTGGCACGGGCCGCCGTCAGCGAGGCGGGACCGTCAATCCGCCAACCGAACCCTTCGGAATCTCTGGTCAGGGTGGTCCGGGCTTGCGCGAGCCGGACCAGGGCGCTCGACGCGGAGGCATCGCCGCGCTCGATTCGCGCGGCTTCCAGCCCGATGTCCGCCGCGCCATCGATGCGGAAGGCCTCGATCCAGCCGGTGGTCTGACCGTCGAAGCCCAGGCGGGCGGTCGCGTCTCGGCCGGTCGCGCCCGCCGTGGTCAGCCGGGCCGCGCGCAGGGTCGCGTCCACCCGGGCGCGACCGTCGCCCCGCCGGGTCTTGAGATCGGGATACGGCAGGTCGCCGGTCAGGGTCAGGCGCGCGGCCTCGCCGCCCAACCCCGGCAATCCGGCCCGCTGGGCGGCGGCGGTAACCCGCAGCGCGACCCGGTCGCCCGTGGTGGTCAGATCGAGCGTGGCCTCGAGCCCGCGCGCCTCGATGTCGCCGCTCTTCAGGGCCGTCGCTGGCATGCGGGCGGTCAGCCGCATCAGCTTGCCATCGTCCAGCCGTGCGTCGCCGAAGATGTCCGCCGGACCAAAGTCAGTGGCCAGCCGAACCCGCCCCTGCTCGATCAGGACCAGCGGGCTGCGACCGTCGGGGCGCGGCGGCCGCCCGGTAAACCGTTCGACCAAGGGATCCAGCGAGCCCAGCGAAAGCTTGCCGCCTCGGACGCTGGCCCGCAGGACCGGCCGGACCAGACGGATGCGGGACGGGGTCAGGCCAAGGCCGCTCTTCGACCAGGGCGCGCCGATC
>JBBQTX010000128.1:0-5970 GCA_038234475.1 Caulobacterales bacterium
AGGACGACCAGCCCCCTCGGGTGTCCCAGAAACGTCTTGCGAGGATCGCCGATAAGCGCCCCCCCTGCGTCCGTCGTACTCAACGGCTCACTCCCTTGTTGCTGCGCCCCACCTGGCGCGCGATGGGGGCATAAGCAGCACGCGGAGCAAGGCCGGACAAGCGTTAAGGGCAAATGGGCGACCGGCGGCGCGGTTTTGCCTGCCCCGGGGGTCAGGCCTCGACCGGATCCAGCCGCCGCTCGATCCGCTCCAGCCGCCGGCCGGAACGATCCATCTGCCGGGTCATCGACAGGAAATTCTCTTCCATCGACGTCATGCGCGTCTTGATATGGCGCATGTCCTCTTCGAGATTGCCAACGTCGGTGTCGAGACGTCCAGGCCGGGTCTGGATTTTCCGAAGCATCGGCACAACGATGTCGGTGACCTCGGACATGGGTTAAACACACCTCGAAACGGGATAAAGACGCCAATGACCTCGCGCTGGTTCGCCACCCTCGCCCTGCTCGCACTGTTCGCCACCCCCGCCGCCGCCCAGGAAGCTCCCCGCTGGTCCTTCGCCATCCACGGCGGGGCCGGGGTGATCGAGCGGGCCAGCCTGACGCCGGAACAGGACGCCGCCTATCGCGCCGCCCTGCACCGCGCGTTGCAGGCCGGATCGGCGGTGCTGTCGAACGGCGGCTCGGCCATGGACGCGGTGCAGGCGGCGATCGAACTGATGGAGGAGGATCCGCTGTTCAACGCCGGGCGCGGGGCGGTCTTCACCGCCGCAGGCCGCAACGAGCTGGACGCCGCCGTGATGAACGGCTCGGACCTGACCGCCGGCGCGGTCGCGGGCCTGACCACCACCCGCCATCCGATCGCCGCCGCCCGCGCGGTGATGGAGCGTTCGCCGCACGTCATGCTGATCGGCGATGGGGCCGACACCTTCGCCGCCTCGGTCGGGCTGGAGCAGGTCGACCCGGCCTTCTTCTTCACCGAGCGCCGCTGGCGGGGGCTGGAGATTGCCTTGCGGGCGCAGAACCTGCCGATCCCGGAACGGCCCGCCGGAGCGCCGGCCGCGCCCGCGCCCGGCGCCATGGCCGAGATCGCGCCGCCGCTGAACGAGCGGAAATTCGGGACAGTCGGAGCGGTGGCGCTGGACAGTCAGGGACGCCTCGCCGCCGGCACCTCGACGGGCGGCATGACCGCCAAACGTTGGGGCCGGGTCGGCGACGTGCCGGTGATCGGCGCCGGGACCTATGCCTCCAACCGCGACGGTTGCGCGGTGTCGGCCACGGGAGACGGTGAATTCTATATCCGGGCCAGCGTCGCGCGCGACATCTGCGCCCGCATCGCCGACGGATCGACGACACAGTCCGCGGCCCAGGCCGAGGTGGACGACGCCCTCTCGCTCGGCGGTTCGGGCGGCGTGATCGTCATGGACCTGGCAGGCCGACCGATCTTCGCCCTGACCACCTCCGGCATGTATCGCGGCGCGGTGTCGTCCGGCGCGCCGGCACAGGTCGGCATCTATGGCGAAGAGGCCCTGCGCCCGTGACCCCCCGTGACACGCCCGGCGTCATCGCCCCGCCGCCGCTGATCTATCTCGGTTTCCTGCTGGCGGGCTGGGGTCTGGCCGAGCTCGGGGCCCGGCCCGAAGTCGCCGAGGTCGGTTTCGGGTGGCTGGCGGCCGATTTCGGACTGGAGATGGCGGTCCGCCGCGGCGTGGCCCTGACCTTGATCGTCGGCGGCCTGGTGCTGGACGGGATGGCGGCGGGCCTGTTCCGGCGACGCGGCACGGCGGTCGAGCCGTGGAAGCCCTCGACGGCCCTGGTCATAGAGGGCCCATACCGGTTCAGCCGCAATCCCATCTATGTCGGTTTCGCCATCACCTATGTCGGTCTGGCCATCGCCATGGACAGCTGGGTCGCCCTGCTGATGCTGCTGCCCTGTCTGGTAGTCGTCGACCGGTTCGTGATCCAGCGCGAGGAACGCTATCTCGCCGGCAAATTCGGGGCCGCCTATGACGCCTATCGCGCGCGGGTGCGACGATGGCTGTGAGCCCTTCGGATCATGGGGACGAACTGTCGGCCATGGCTATCGAGGAGCTGGATCAGGCCTGCGGCCTGATCTGGCCCGAAATGGTGAAGATCACGCCGTGGGGCGACAGTTTCGTCGGCACCGCCCCCTCCGGCCGCGAGGTCGAGATCGAGCGCCGCTATCTGTGGGCGCACGAGCCCGAGGGCGCGATCGCGGTCGAGATCGAGGTCCGCGATCCGGGCGCCCGCACCGGGGCCGAGGCCAAGGCCCTGATCACGCCGCCGCGCTGACGGTTCGCCTCACAGGCGAATCGCTCTCGTCATTAACCTTTCCCGTTGCCAAGCGAGGCTGTCGGGGCAAGATGTCGCCGCGCGACGTCCGCGCATCTTGAGAGACGGGGAGCGGTATGTCCTACGGCGCAGACTTCGCCACGGCCGATCCGGCCGGCGCGCCACTGGACCCACCGCTATTCATCGGCGCGGATCCCTTCATCTGGGGTGCCATCCTGCTGGCCCTGGCCGCCGCGCTCATGATCGGCTGGTTCATCGGGCAACGCAGCTCCGGCTCGAAGCCCGATGCGGCCGACTCGATCTGGAAGGCCATCGACAATGCGGCCAAGGACGCGATGAAGGCCGACAACAACGCCATCGGTTCCCGGGCCCAGGATCTGCGCGACGTGATCGAACGGCGACTGGGCTCCACGCTCAAGCTGGCCGGCGGCATAGCCGGAAAGCTCAAGCCGCTGGACGACGCCCTCAAGGGCCTCGGCCCGGTGATCCCGCCCGGCGGCGCGGTCGTCGGTGGCCACGGCGCCCAGACGACCCAGACCATCCATGGTCCCAAGGCCAATGCCGGATCGGACGAGGGTGCCGCCGCCGCCGCGGCCGCAGCAGCGGCGGGCAATGTGACCATCGTCACCGTCGGTCACGGGCCATCGACCCCGCCGCCCCATCCAACGCCGCCGCCCACGCCGCCGCCGCCACCGCCGCCGCCGGTCCGCGCGACCCTGTCGGCGGCGGAGCGCGACGACGCCCTGCGGCTGGCCGTGGCCGGGTTCAACCAGCACTGGATGAGCAAGACCGACCGGGTCGCCGAAATGCGGGCGGCCTACAAGGAACTGGGCAACCCCGGTCCCGTCGTCCCTGCCTCCGGCAAGGTCCACGGAACCCACGCCGGCCACTGATCGGTGACGGGCGGTTTCCCCTCCGGAAAAAACCGCCTAAGCCTTCAGTCATGAAGCTCGCCTCCCTGAAGCACGGCCGCGACGGTCGTCTCGTCATCGTCTCCAGCGACCTGCACTGGTTTACCGACGCCTTCCTGATCGCTCCGACCCTGCAGGCGGCGCTCGATGACTGGGAGCGGTGCGAACCCGACCTGCGCGCCCTGGCCAAAAGCCTCGACCACGAGGCCGTGCCGCGCGGGCGCTTCCACGAGCGCGAGGCCGCCGCCCCCCTGCCCCGCGCCTATCAATGGGTCGACGGCTCGGCCTATGTAAACCACGTCGCCCTGGTGCGGCAGGCGCGCGGCGCCGAAATGCCCGACAGCTTCTGGACCGATCCGTTGATGTACCAGGGCGGTTCGGACGGCTTCCTGGCCCCGCGCGATCCCATTCCGTTGGCGGACGAAAGCTGGGGCTGCGATCTCGAGGCCGAGATCGTGGTCGTCACCGGCGACGTGCCCCAGGGCGTCTCGCGCGAGGAGGCCCTGACCCACATCCGTCTGGTCGGTCTGGTCAATGACGTGAGCCTGCGCAATCTGATCCCGGCCGAACTGGCCAAGGGCTTCGGCTTCGTCCAGTCCAAGCCCGCTTCGGCCCTGTCGCCGGTGTTCGTCACGCCCCGGGCGCTGGGCGACCGCTGGGTCGACGGCAAGCTGAAGGGTGAGCTGAATGTCCAGCTGAACGGCGTGGACTTCGGCAAGGCGGACGCCGGCGTCGACATGACCTTCGACTTCGGCACCCTGATCGCCCATCTGGCCAGGACCCGGCCGCTGTGCGCCGGCACCATTATCGGCTCGGGCACCGTGTCCAACCGCGACGCCGGGGGCGGGCCGGGCAAGCCGGTCGCCGACGGCGGCCTCGGCTATTCCTGCATCGCCGAGGTCCGCACGGTCGAGACCCTGCTGCGGGGCAAGCCGGAGACGCCCTTCCTGAAACACGGCGACGTGGTCCGCATCGAGATGCTGGACGACAAACACCACTCCATCTTCGGGGCCATCGAACAGACGGTGGAGGCGGTCTGACGGTTCCGGGCCATTGGCGACCGTTCCCGTGCCAGGCCAATTGCGCCGCCGCACCCGGTCGCGGATGATCGCGCTTGCTGCGCCGACCGCCGTATCGTCCTGCGCATCGAGAGGTTCATTCGGGCGCGCCGGATCATGGCGTGGCGGCCGGACGACCATGTGGAGTCGGTGGCCTCAGGCGAAGTGCGCCCGCGACGATAGCGGCGTTTTTTCAATCTGCGCTTGACGTCGCGCCCTGAGCCCCAAAGGGTTGTGCGATCAAACCCGCCCGGATTGTCGTCGTGAAACGTTCCCTCACCGTCCTTCTCGCCTGTGCCGTCGCGCTTCCGGCGCTGGCCCAGGACGCGTCCGCAGACTGGGACATGATTCAGGACCCACGCAAGAAACTGCTCGTGGCCTATATGCAGTTCAATGTCGGGGTCGGTATCGCCACGCGCTGCGTTGACGGCGGGTTCGAGGCGGTTCTCACCGGACTGCCTCCGGCGGGACGGGCGACGACCCGGCCCCTGCGAATCGCCTTCGGCGACGGAGCTCTCGCCGATACCCGGTGGACGGTGGCCATCAACGACACCGTGGCGGTCGCGGAACTGCCGGCGCCGTTCGCCCGCGAGCTGCGGGCTGGAGGTCGGCTGCGTATTCAGGTCCCCAACGGTGCCGCGGACGGACGGAACCTGATGTACGATCTGGCCCTGCCGGCCTCGTCCGCCTCGATCGACCAGACTCTGACCACCTGCAACCGGCCGCTGGTCGATCCCCGCGACGCGGAACTGGACGCATTGGAGGAGGAGGGCGTGCCCCGGAACCTCGCCTGGGCGGCACGTCCGACGCCGCGCTTTCCCAGAACAAACTACGCCCGCGGCTTCGCCGTCGCGACCTGCGTGACCAATCCGGACGGGACCTTGCGGGACTGTGCCATCGAGTCCGAGCACCCGCGAGATGGAGGTTTCGGCGAGGCGACCCTGACCGCCGCCCGACGGGCGCGGCTGCAAAACCTCGCCGAGCCGGGCGGGCCCGTGCCGACCACGCGGGTGCTTTACAAGACCCAGTTCGTCATCAGCGGCTACCAGACCCGCGAGGACGAGCAACGCGAGCGCGAACAGGCCCGGCAGCGGCGGGAAGAACGCGCCGCCGCCCGGCGCTCTAGCGGCGAATGACCTGGGCCGCGAACCGGTCCATCTCTTCCTCCTGCGGCGACATCTGCAGCAGCAGCAAGTCCAGCCCGGCCGCCTCGAACTCGGCGATCCGCTCCCGGATGATTTCCGGCGTGCCGACAAAGCCGGGCCGCAGCCCCCGGTTCGACACACTGTATTCCCGGATCTTCAGCTCGCGCTCCAGCTCGGTGCCCGACAGCCACTGGTCGAAATTGGCGAAGCCGGGGGGCGGCGTGCCTTCGGCCAGGCCCGGGATGGTGGTGATCCGCTCCAGCTCCCGATCCGCCTCGGCCTGGCTGTCGCGCACCACCGCATAGCCGGCCATGCCGAACGACATCGGCGGCAGGCCGAAGCTCTCGCGCCGCGACTTCATGTCGGCGACCTTGGCGGCGATATGCTCGGGCGCGTCGCCGTGCATCACATAGGCGTCGCAGTGCCTCGCGATCAGGGTCTTGGCCGCCTCTGACTCGCCGCCGGCATAGATGACCGGACGCGGCCGGGCCGCGCTCGAGGTCGGCTTGGGCTCCACGATGGCGTCCTTCAGCGTGTAGAACTGACC